>JAFTJJ010000008.1 GCA_017456465.1 Clostridia bacterium
CATATTTCGCCAAACTCACATCAATTAAGAATATTGATTAGACTTATTAAAAAATCAAAAACACACTTCTCTTCAGAAGTGTGTTTTTTGTGTAAGAAAATTACTGCTTAAGATGTTTCCAGATCCTTTTTTAATAAAGTATATCCATCAAATGTACTGTCTGTATAATGACTTAACCATATATATCCAGACGGAGGTGTAAAATCTGAAGAAACTGACGCATACGATGTTCTCAGCAAAAGTTCTGATTCATTATAGAAATAATCACAGTTGGTTGATGTGTTGCTCACTGATATACTTCCCGTTACACTTACCGTAAAATCACAGAATGTGAGTTCATAAACAGAAGTTACTTCCGGTGTACCCAAAACATAAATTGATCCAGTTCTGTAAGGAATGTACACTTTTGATCCCAAAATTGTTGTACTATAGTCTTCACGATGATTTCCATATGTTTCATTTGATGCAACTGCAATGTCACCACTAATCTCAGCAGCTTGATCCAAAACAAGCATTCCAGCAAGGAAAATTGCATCACCAATTCCAGTATTTGCCTCACATCCAGTAATAGTTGTATACCACAACTTGAATGAACCTACCGCCGCAATTGCACCACCATAGTCAGCAATACAGTTCGTAAACTTAATATTGTATAAGTCAAACTTTTTTTGAACAGTTTCAATATCTTCAAAACCATATTCTGGTGTATAAATAAACAATCCTCCACCAATCTTTGCTTGAGTCGTATTTCCATCACCTGAGACAGTCACTTCTTCTGTAACAGTTTTGAAACTTGAAACATCAGAATTAACAAAAATGTTTCCACCTGCACTGAAATATGATGATGCCGAACTTGCAGAAATGTAATTATACTCAAACTTCGCACCATCCAAAGTGCAAACAGTTGTCGAGCCTTCAACATAAAGACCAGCACCACCTGCATATGAATATGATCCTTGAATGTAGTTGCCATAAACTGATGCACCACGGTTGAAATATGTTGTACTGCTGTCCACAACCAATCCACCACCTGAAACCGAACCACTGGTCGCATCAACATGGTTGCCTTGAATCAATGTTCCACTGTTAAATATTGCTTTTGCTTTATAAACAATAAGCCCACCGCCATTTTTCACAGCTGAATTGTTATAAATGAAGGTGTTTGATATCGTAATAACTGATCCATTCGTTCCGTCTGATGTTCCAGAAAAAATCCCTCCACCTTTATTGCCAGCAGTGTTGTTTTCAATTTTAACATCTTTTGCCAAAGTCCCAGAAAGTGATGTCCTCGCACCAGCCAAAAGAATCCCACCACCATCATTTGTTGCAGTATTATTTGAAATGTTTGTGTTACTTCCAGAAATGTCACAATCAATATAATCCAAGCCATTGAGAACAAACAATCCTCCACCATTTTTTGCTGTATTTTTAATAATATTCACTGTTGCTGAACCTGATGAATAAAAATGCGCGGTATAAATTCCTCCACCATCCTCAGTTGCAGTGTTAAAACTTACACCACCTGCACTCATTGATATTCCATCTGATGCAAAAACTCCACCACCACTTCCTTTAGCAGTATTATACGAAATAAGTGCTGAAGCTCCGTTAATATACATTTCGGCTGTCGAATAAACACCTCCACCATTCTTCGCTGTGTTTGCTGCGCCTGATTCGCCCACATAACCACCCGAAATCGTGAGCTTCGCGTTTGAACAAATCCCACCACCATTTCCGCTTGCTTTGTTGCCAATGATCTTTCCACTTGAAAGTTTAAAAACACCCAAAGCATAAACTCCACCACCATCGGTCGCAGAGTTACTCGAAATTGTGCCCCCTGAAAGAGTCACAACATCACTACTACTTGAATCAAGATAAATTCCGCCACCACTTGTGGCACTATTGCTCGAAATCGATCCTCCTGAAATTATTGAGTTATACTCTTCGGTAGTTGTTGAATTATATCCTTTTACAAAATAAATCCCTCCACCATTTGTGGCTGTGTTATAGGCGACTGTGCCAGCACTCATTTTAAATTTTCCGTTTTCTGTAAAAACTCCTCCACCACTTGTGGCAGTGTTTGCTGCACCTGATTCACCCACAACACCACCCGCGATCCAGAGCCATCCATTTGAATAAATTCCACCTCCATTTCCGCTTGCCGTGTTGCTAATCACCTTTCCACCTGAAATTGAGACACCTCCCAAAACATAAACACCACCACCATCGGTTGCAGTGTTGCTCGTAATCGTCACATTTGAAAGCAGCAAATTATCACCGATCGAATAAGCCACATAAATTCCGCCACCACTTGTGGCACTATTGCTCGAAATTGTTCCTCCTGAAATTGTTGATTCATAGCCTTTTACAAAATAAATCCCGCCACCATTTGTGGCTGTGTTATAGGCGACTGTACCAGCGCTCATTGTAAGTTTCCCATTTTCAGTGAAAATCCCCCCACCATTTGTGGCTGTGTTCACCTTGCCTTCTTCCCCCACATAACCACCTGATACCTTGAGTGTACCATTTGAATAAATTCCGCCTCCATTTCCGCTTGCGGTGTTGCCTGCAATCTTTCCATTGGTTTCAAGCTTAAAAATACCTAGCCTTGATGAATCCGCCCTCGAAACATAAACCCCACCACCATCAGTTGCGGTGTTGTTTGAAATTGTTGCACCTGACAATGTCACAGTTTCGGTACTGTTTGAATAAGCCACAAAAACACCGCCACCATTCGAGGAGGCATAGTTGTTTGAAATTGTTCCACCTGAAAGAGTTGCAACGTTGCTTGATCCAAAATAAATTCCGCCACCATTTGTTGCCGTGTTGTGATCAAATGTTCCACTACTCATTCTAAAGATACTGTTTGTTATAAAGATCGCACCACCATTTACACCACTGTTAGCTTTCCCATATGCTCCAAATGTTCCACCATTGATTGACACTGTTGCCCAACGCGCATAAATCGCACCACCATTAGACCCTATTGCTGAATTTGACATGAATGTTGCATTTAACACGAGCGAGCCACTCAGCGTGTTGCCATCAGGATCACCAAAATAAACCGCACCACCAAAACCACTTGAAGAGTTGCCTGAAAAAGTTGTACCAGAGAGTGTGAGTGACATGTTTTTTGCAAAACACGCACCACCATTTACAGCTTTGTTTCCTGAAATTTCAACAGACGACAATGTCGCACTGTAGTCCGTTGTTGATGATTTTCCAGCAAAATAAATTCCACCACCAGAAGATGATGCTGTGTTGTCACTGATTGAAACTCCAGACGCTCCCAAAATACTTACATCTTCAGCAATGTATATTCCAGCACCATTTGCCGCCTTGTTTGAAGATATTGTTCCACCAGTCATTTCGAGTGAACATGAATTAACTCCAGTGTCATCACCCCCACCAACAAAAACTCCACCACCATTTCCGCCTGCATTGTTGTGTTGAGTAATAGTTCCATTTTTCAAA
>JAFTJJ010000060.1 GCA_017456465.1 Clostridia bacterium
AATTGAACAAGGATCAATTGGAAACAGAGAATATACTGCAACTTGGACAATTAATCAATATACAATCACTTATACTGATGGAACTAACGAGATTGTAAGTGATGAATTTGATTTTGGCACAAGTGTAAATCTTGCGGACAACACATTCACAAAAACAGGATTTAGTTTTGCTGGTTGGAATATTGAAGGCGTGACATACGCTGCTGGTCAGGAATTCACAATTCCTGCGAAGGATGTTGTTGCAACTGCAATGTGGAATGAGCATAAATATGAATTGACAGTGGACGTGAATGGTGGAGCTCTTGCAGATGGAGTTGTTCTTCCAAACGGACAAACAAACTTCACTACTGTTGTTGATCTTTCAGCTGTTACAGCTCAGACACTCACAAAACCAGGTTATACTTTCGCTGGATGGAAGCTTGTTCCTGTGAAAATTGGTGGAGTTGCTGCTGATGTGAGTGAGGCAAAACAAAAGGTTGGAAATGAATATGTTCCATTTGTTGCTGATTCTATTTCAACATCAACTGAATTTGTTAACCTTTCACATGTTGATGGGGCACAAGTTAGTCTTGTGGCTCAATGGTCAGCAAGAACAGTTTCTTATTTTGTGAAGGTTTATTTGAAGAATATTGATGACACAACTTATGCTGAGCCAATCAGTGTTGGTGGTGAAAATTACAAAGCACAAACAGGAACAACAATTGATTTGAACAACATTATCATCAATGAAAAAGATGCATTTGTTCAAATTCTTGCTGATGCACTTAATGGCACAGGTCTTGATGTGAATGGATTCTCTCATGTGACAACTGGATACACAAAAGAAAATGCTGAAATCACTGTTGACTCACATGGCAATGGAAACACAGAATTTGCAGTTTATTTCAAGAGAAATTCTTTTGCTGTTTCAATTACAGAACAAACAGGAATCAAGGCAAACTCTGCAACTGGATCAGGAACATACATTTATGGTTCAGAAGTTTCTGTTTCAGCAGAACTTGCTGATGGCTACAAGACAATGACTTGGAGCAGCACTCCAGAAGTGAATGTTTCTGCTGATGGAAAATTCACAATGCCAGCATGCAATGTTGACCTTGAAGTTTCTGCGTCTGCTGATGATGCTTCAATCAAAGTTTATGCTTTTGTGATGGATAATGCTGGTGTTTATCCAGTGACAGGAACTCAAATTTCTGGATTTACAGGCACAACTGCTGAAGAAAGAACTCTTTCTGAGAGTGAAATTGCAGAAATTCTTGCAAAAGCAATTGCGAACGATTCAGCGTTGAATGTTGTTGGTTTCTATTTTGATACGACAAAAGAAAACGTTACATCAACAAACTCTGTTGATGGCTCTGGCAATACACAATTTGTACTTTATTTTGCAAGACAAACATTTGAAATTTCAATTGTCCGCAAATATCCAACACCAGAAGCAAGCATTGCAACTGTTTCATATTTCTATGGATCTAGTGTTGTTTTTGCTGAAGTTGATGGGTTTGTGGCTTATGAAGTTGAGGGATATGACTTCTCTCATTTTGAAGATGGAGATAATGAAACAGTAACAGGTGTTGATTTTGTTAATGCTGACACCGTTGTTTATGCTGTGTTTGAAACAATTCCATATTCAATTTCTTATGATCTTGCTGGTGGAGATGTGTCTGAAGGAGCAAACCCTGACACATACACAATTGAGACATCAAACATCACTCTTGTGAACCCAACAAGAGATCATTACACATTTGCTGGTTGGACAGGAACTGATCTTGAAGGCGCAACAACAACTGTTGTGATTGAACAAGGCTCAACAGGTGACAGATCATACACTGCAACTTGGACACCAGTTGAATACACAATTACTGTAGATCTTGGATTTGATGGATCAGACGCTGACACAGACAATGATTCTTACACAAGAACATATACAATTGAAAGTGATGATTTCTCTCTTGAAACACCAACAAGAGATCATTACACATTTGCTGGTTGGACAGGTGCTGACATTGATGGAACAGCACAAACTGTGACAATCACAAAAGGTACAACAGGAAACAAAGAATATACTGCAACTTGGACTGTTGTGACTTATACAATTTCATTTGAAGCAAACGGCGGTGTGGCTGTTGATTCAATTGATTATGATGTTGAAGATCAAGGAATTGATCTCCCAACAACAACAAAAGAAAATTATGATTTTGCTGGTTGGTTTGCTTCTTCTGATCTTTCAGGAGATGCTGTGACTGCAATTGCTGCTGGTGAGACTGGCAACAAGACATTCTATGCAAAATGGACACCAAAAACATACAAGGTTATCCTTGATTATGATTATGATGCTGACGAAGATGGGGCAAACGATAGGGAAGAAGTTAATGTTGCTTATGGTTCTTTATATGAGTTTGTTTCTGCTGAAAGAGTTGGTTATAAATTCTTGGGTTGGAGCAATGGAACATTAACATATGAAGCTGGTGAAAAGGTTACAATTAATCTTCCAGAAACAACATTTATTGCTCAATGGGAGGCTCAAACAGGTCTTCAATATAACATTAACGTTTATATGCAAGACATCAATGGTTCATACTCAGGAATCTCAACAACACTTATGAATTATGATGGAGAAACTGCTAAGGAAGTTTCAGTTTCTACATCTGATATTCGAACAAGAGCTGCATCAGCACTTGGTGTTGATCCAAATGGCTTTGCATATGATGCGCAAAATCAAAACAACAAAATTTCAGGAATTATTCCAGATTCTGGAACTCTTGAACTTTCAGTTTATTACATTAGAAAACAATTTACTTTGAGCTTGAATATTAACAATGATGGCTCTGGTGATGCAAATCTTAACAATGCAGCAACAAAAGATGTTTATTATGGTGCTGCAATTGGCGAAGTTGAAGCGCCAACGAAGGCTGGTTGGACATTTACTGGTTGGAACACTGCTGCTGATGGCAGAGGTGATTCTTACACAACTGAAGATGTTGAAAATATTGTGATGACAACGGCAGGTGTGAAGCTTTTCGCTCAATGGACTGCTAATGTTCAAAATTATAAAATTGAAGTTTACTTCCAAAACACAGAAGGGGCATACTCTGATGCTGCAATCTCACTTGACAGATCTGGTGTGACTGATCAAAATGTTGATCACATTGCAGATGTTGCAGCAATTTTGGAAGAGGCTCTTGCTGCAGATCTTGATGCAGCTGGATTTGCTTTTGACGATTCACAAGCAAATGATTTGGATGCAAAACTTGAAGAGGGAACAGAAGTTGTTCTCAAGGCTTACTATAGAAGAAAAGTTTATGGCGTGACAATTTCAGAAGGTCTTGGAATTGCTTCAGCTGAAGTTTCTGGAAACCACGCAAACACAAATATTGGTGCTACATTCTATTATGGAGAGACTGTTGAAGTTACTCTTTCTGCACTCGAAGGTTATCATGCACCAATTATTAACAACTATGATTCTGACAAGATTTCAGGATCTGATGGTGAATTTACATTTGCTATGCCTGCACTTGACGAGGAAAACGATGTTCTTTCTCTTACAACAAGTGCAACTCCTGACACAAACACAAACTATGAGGTTGTGTTTATGGCAGAGGCTCTTGCAAATGCAAACAAAGAACAATTATTTAAAGATGCAAACAATCTTGATGTTGCGACAATCAAAATCGCATATCAAGTGATTATGGAAAATGCTGAGTTCACGCGTGAAGTTGGCACAGAGACAAAGAATGGTGAGACAGGATCAACAATTGTTCTCACTGCTTCTGATGTTAATGTTCCAGAAGGATATGTGTTTGACTCTTATCAAACAAATGTCAAGATTGGTGGTGATGGACTCACAACTGTTGAAGTGTATGTTAAATCTTCAACATTTGATGTGACTGTTCATGCTTTTGAAAACAGTAATGATCTCGGAAACATTTCAGTAACTGCTCCAAAGGGTGCAACAGTGACTGTTGCATATGTTGAGGCAGAAGGTTATGATTTTGTGAAGTATTGTGTTGGAGAAGGTGTGAATGGAACACAAACAACAACAACTTCTTATGCTGCAGCTGCAGAAATTTCAGCTCAGTTTGGTGGAGAAAAAGTAACAGTATCATTTGTTACTGATGGTACTGCTGCAGAAGATGTGGAAGTTACTTATGGACAAGCATATGAAACTCTCCCAACAACAACAAAGAATGGATATAATTTTGCTGATTGGAAAAATGAAGCAAGTGAAGTGGTTTCTGCAACAACAATTGTAACAAACGCAGAAGACCATGCACTCACAGCTTCATGGACTGGTCACACATATACAATTGCTGTTTCAAAGGTTCTTGGAACAAGTGAAGCAACAAGTGAAATCTTTGGTGCAACTTCAAACAAATCACAAGTGACATATGCTCCTGATCTCAAGATCGCGCTCACTGCGACACTTGACAGCAAATATGTTGGTTATGTGTTTGAAGGTTGGTATGCAGAAGCTGGTGCAACAGACACATTGATTTCAACAGATATGATTTGTGAATATGAAATCCCTGCGCTTGCAAATGAGAGTGCAAGTCCTGATATTGCCGTTTATGCAAAATGGGTTCTCAGCACTGAGACACCATATACAATCAATGTTTATTTACAAAATGTTGATGATGATGAATATGCAGTGGTGGCTCTTGACAGAGCAGGAAAAACTGGTGACAATGGTTCAATCACAAGTTCTGATGCTGTTCTTCTTGAAGCTTTGAAAGAATTAGATGCAACAATCACAGCTGAGACTGCAGCAAAGATATTTGAAAAGGTTGCTCATAGCAATGAAAAATTGAATGGAACAATTGCAGATGATGGATCAACAGTGCTTTCAATTTACTTTAACAGACACCTTTACAAAGTTACAATTGCTGTTGGAAAAGGGATTGCAAGTGTTAGTGGTGCAGGTACATATCGTTATGGAAAAACTGTGGAAGTTTCTGCAACAGAAAAACCTGGATATAACACACCTGTTGTGAAAAACGGTGAAGAAGAAGTGACATCAATCAAAGTTGATGGAAATATTGATCTTGATTCAATTGCAACAGCAAACACAAACACAGCAATCAAATTGGATGCTTACCTCATGAATGCTGATGGATCTTATGGCGCTGCAATTGCACTCAACTCAATGATTACAGGAACAACTGATGAAGAAAGAGTTCTTTCTGCTGATGAAATTAAAGACATTTTGGATGCGGCAATCGACGCATACAATGCAAAAGAAACAAACACAATAAAAGTTGTTAAAGTTGGATTTGTTGCAACTGCTGCAACTGGTTCAACAACAAAAGTAACAGTTGATGGTGAAGGCAAGAGCAAACTTGAAGTTAAGTTCGAGAGAGCAACATTCATAGTTACAACTGAAAAATATGACGAAATTAGTGCTGTTGGTGTGACAGACATCGTTGTTGAAGGAACACAAGTTAACGGCGGTTATCGTTATGGTTCAACAATCAAGCTTGATGAAACAATTGCAGATGGATATACATTTGATGGCTGGTATATTAGTGGGACAAAGCAAACTGATGCAAGTTCAACAACTGAAGGATTCCAATATGTGATTGGAACAAGCAATGTCACAATCAAAGCAAGAGCTACTGAGAACTCTTATGCTGTCAAATATAACAACAATCTCACTGGCTCTGATAATGCAGACAGTGAAACAATCACTGAGATCAAATTTACAGAAGAAATTTCTCTTGGAAAAATGTTCACAAGACCAGGTTGGACTCTTCTTGGTTGGTCTTTCACAAATGGAAATAATCTTGAAGCAACATATTATCTAGTTTCTGGAACAATTTCTGGTAAGACATTGATTGAGGATGCAATGAAAGCTGTTGGATATCCTGGATATGGATCTATTTCAAGAGAACATGCAATTACTCTTTATGCTGTATGGCAAGTGAACACAGACACAAAATATACAGTTGAGTATTACACACAAAATATTAACAACCAAAACTTCACTCTTGCAGCAACAGCAACAGGAAAAGGGACAACAGGAACAGCTGCGACATTTGAAGCTTGGACTGGTGAACTCTTGACTGGTGAACTGATTTCTGGATTTGAAACAAGCTCAGGCAAGCTCGCAAAAGCAACAGAGTATGTTTCAAGAGTTGAGGCTGGTGAAGGTGAAACAACAGAAACGACAACAACAAACAGCATCCTTGGTGATGAAACTCTTGTTGTTAAGGTTTATTATGCAAGAAAATCATTCAATGTGACACTCGCTCTTGTTGGTGGAATTTCAATCGTAACTGGTGTTGATGCAAGCACATACAATCAAACTTATCTCTATGGAGAGAGTGTGACTGTGACAGCAACAGCTGAGGTTGGTTATACAATTCAATCAATTTCAACAAGTTCTGCGATTGTTGAAATTACATCTTCTATTGATAATGAAAGAAACACAGCAACAGCAACATTCACAATGCCTGCTGGTGATGTTTCTCTCACAGCGACAGCAACAGCAAACCCAGTGAAGTACACAGTGCTTTATGAAGGTCAAGCTGTTGGTGGTTCTGGTTATGTTGAACTTGCAAAAGTTGAACTTGATGCAAAAACTGGTGACAGTGTTGAAGTTAAAGATTTCAAGACATTCACTGGCTTTGAATATTCATCAACAATGGACGGAAATGTCCTTTCAGGAACAGTGACCGTTGACAGTGAAGGCAAAGGAAATCTTGTGCTTGTTGTTAGATACAAGAGATTGTCATTCACAATCACTTATGTTGATGGTGATGGTGCAACAGGAACAACGCAATCAGTTCAATATAAGGCAACAGCAACACTTCGCGCTAACACATTCACAAAGACTGGTTATAACTTTGCTGGATGGGACGTTAATGGCACAACATATGATGTTGGTGACACATTCGAAATGCCTGCAGAAAATCTCACTGCAACAGCAATTTGGGATCCTGAAACATACACAATTATCTTGAACATGAACTTCGATGGAAGTGATGAAGGCACAGACAAAGATGTGTTCAAGACAATCAATTATACTATTGAAGACGATGAAATCGATCTTACTGCTGACGAATACATTCCAGTAAGAACTGGTTATGTGTTCGATGGTTGGAACACAAGCGAATATGGCACAGGTGAAAAAGTTGAAAGCATTGCTGCTGGATCAACAATCAATGCGACATATTTTGCTGCTTGGTCAAAAGATACATTCACAATCACATATGTTGCTGGAGAAGGTGAAGGAACAGCTCCAGAAGCTCAACAAGTTGTGTTTGGTGAAACAGCAACTCTTCGCGGCAACACATTCACAAAGACTGGTTGGTCATTTGCTGGTTGGGAAATTGAAGGTGAAACATTTGAGGCAGAAGAATCTTACACAATGCCATCAAGAAATGTGACTGCAACAGCGCAATGGGTTGAAAACACATACACAATCAAATTCAATGGAAACGGAAAAACAAATGGTGTTTCTCTTGATGATATTACTTTGAAATATTCTGAGATAAAAACACTTCCTGCAAACGTATTTGAAAAAACAGGTTATACATTCATTGGCTGGAACACTGCTCAAAACGGTGGTGGAACAGCAATTGATGACAAAGAAACTGTAAGCATGCTTTCTGTTGATCCAAATGGAGAAGTTGTTCTTTATGCTCAATGGGAAGCAAACAAACATGATGTTAAGTTCATGTTCAACTTCACTGAAGGAGATGCTGCAGAAGGATATTATACAGTTGAACAAACATTTGATGAAGCTTACAAACTTCCATCAAACCCTGCATATCCAACAAGAAATGGATATGTGTTCAAGGGATGGTTCACTGAGAAATATGCTGACAACAATTTGCCAGCAAGTGGTTATGAACAAATCACATCAGAAGACAAATTCCAAACAGATTCTGATGCTGTTGTTCTCTATGCTTATTGGGAAATTCAAACTGGTGTTAAGTATTCATATTCATACAATGTGATGAATGCTGACGGAACATATCCAAGCACAAACACTGATCCTGTTGAGGCTCAAGGTGATGCTGGTGCAATGGTTGACATTACTCCAAATGTTGCAGACTTTGACAATGCAGCAGTGGATGGTGCTTACTCACTTGTTAGTGCAACAGTGACAGTTCTTGGAGAAACCACAACACTCACAGCAGAACAAATTGCTGAAAATGGTGGAATTGTTGAACTTACAATTGGTTATGACAACAAATCAAGTGTTGTGTTCAAATATGCAAGAAACACATTTACTCTCACTGTGAACGTTCCTGCTGTTGGAGTTTCAAAACTTTCAACAACTGTTAAAGTTAATGGAGAGCAAGCAACACTCACAAACGAGAAGATTCAAGTGTTGTTTGGTGCCACTGTTGAAATTGATGCAACAGTGAGTGTTGGTTACACATGGAAAAACTGGACAATTGATGGTGTTGAAGTTACTGACAACACAGAAGAACCAATTGACTTTGTGATGCCTGCAAATGCTGTGTCAGTTACACCTGTTGCTGAACAAAACACATACAGAGTTGTTTATAATGCGAACTATCCAGCAGGTACACTCAGCACAGCTGATGGATCAACTGCAGCTTCTGAGCACGTTGTTGACCAAGCAAAAGCACTCACAGAAAACGGATTTACACTCACAGGATATGAATTCCAAGGTTGGGCAAACACTGCTGATGGTGAAGTGGTTTACACTGATGGTCAATCTGTGACAAATCTTTCATTTGTTCAAGGCGCAGAGGTTGAACTCTTCGCAATTTGGGAAGCTCAAGATGTGGCTTACTCAATCAAATATTACTTGCAAGGATTGGATGGTGAATATGACCTCCACAGCACTGAAACAGACGGCTTGGTTGGAAAAGCCGATGCAACAGTTACTGTTGATCCTGTAAGTGACAAATTTAATGGATTTACTTACAATTCAGACCACGCAAGCAACAAACTTACAAGAAAGATTGATGCTGATGGTGGCAATGAATTCGCTGTTTATTACAGCAGAAACACATACACAATCACTCTTGCAGTTGCTGATGATGCTGTGAGCCAAGCAGGAATTGATGCAAACTCACTCAGAATCACAGGCACAAAGACGGGCTCTGCTGCGATTGAAGGCAAATATTATTATGAAGCTGAAATCGTGCTTAATGCAACTGCAAATGCTGGTTACTCAATTCTTGCATGGGTTGATGCTCAAGGTGAAGAAGTGATTGATAATGCATATGTTGTTGATGGAAATGCAACACTTTATGTTCAAGCAGAAGCTGAAGAAGTGGCAGTTATTGTCAATGCATACCTTCAAAATGCTGACGGCGAAACATATACAAATGCAATTGTAATCCCTGGATATGAGGGAACAACTGGAACAAAATTTGAACTTGATTCAGATCAAATTTCAGACATCCTTGAAGCTGCAGTGACAAAACACAATGCTGCGCTCAGTGTTGATGGATTTGTTGCAACAGCTGCAGCTGGTTCAACAACTGTTGTTGATGCAGTGAAGGGTGACGGAACAAGTTCTGTGGATGTTTACTTCGACAGAGCAACATTCACAATTGGATTCAACGCTGTTGAAGATGACAACGATGGTTCTGGAACTGTTAACGTTGACACTCCTGCTGACAAAACAGTGGTTTATGGTGCAACTGTTCCAACTCTTGAATCTCCAGAAAAGAATGGTTGGACATTCAAGGGATACAAACTTGTTGGCGCTGCAACTGACACAACAGTGGCTGCAGGCGACACATATTCTTGGACAAAAGATATTGTTCTTTCTTCAACATGGGAAGCTAAGAATGATGTGAAGTACACAATCGAGCATTACTTCCAAGAAATTGGTGGAACATATCCAACAACTGCAAGCAGAACAACAGAAGGCACATCTGGAACAACTGATGAAAATGCTCCAATTGTTGAGCTTAGTGGTTCTGATATTACAGGATTTACATTCAACAGTTCAGCATCACAAACAATGCCAGTTCATGGTAATGGACTTGCTGAGACTGGTGCGGACAAGACTATTGTTAAACTTTATTACACAAGAAACACTCTCAGAATCGTGTTTGATGCAAATGCAGAAGATGTGACCATCTCTGGTGCATCAGAGGATTCTGAAACAAAAGAATATTATGTTGCAGAACTCTTTGATGATGATTTTGACATCACTGGAGTTACAGCAACAAAAGCTGGCTATACATTTGGTGGATGGTTCACAACAGCCACAGAGCAAACAACACAAGTAACAACTGGCAAAATGCCAGCTGAAGACATGACTGTTTTTGCAAAATGGACAGCAAACAAATTTAATGTTACATTCACTTTTGATGCAGACGATGCTCCAGTTTCTGGAACAATGAATGCTCAATCACTTACATTCAGAACAGATGACGCTCTTGATGTAAACGCATTTGTGAGAGCGGGATACAGCTTTGCTGGTTGGTCAATTTCATCAGTGAAAGTTGGTGAAACTGATGTTGAAGGAACATTCGACGCAATCATTGCCGACAAAGCAGAAGTGTCTGTTCTTGTAAGTGAAATCAATGCTATTAATACAAACTCTGAAGTTGCAGTTGAACTTACTGCGACATGGCGTCCTAATGCTTACAAAGCAACAATCAGCACATCACATGTGACTGTGAGCGCAACAGAAACAGGAACATTTGCAACTTCTCTTGAGGTTGAAGTAACAACAGCTCAAGACCTTGTGATTTATGTCAAGGCAGACACTGGTTATGGTTCAACAACTGTAACTGTGGAAGCTGGAACTCTTCAAACTTCAGTTGCTGGATCAGACGGCGTTTACACAGTGACAATCAAAGGATTCACTGAGGCATTTGCTGCAACAATTTCTGCAACTGCAAATACTTACACATTGTCATTCAATGCAAACGGTGGTGATGATGTTGCATCAACAACTGCGACATATGACGCAACTTATGGAACACTTCCAACCCCAACAAGAACTGGTTGGATATTCAAAGGTTGGTTCTTGGAAGAATCTCTCACAACAAAAGTTGATGCTGACACAATTGTGAAGACTGCTGGCAACCACACACTCTATGCTGCGTGGGAAGGCGACACAGGTGTTGGATATTCAATTGTTTATAATTTGCAAAACATTCCAACAGTTGGCGAGACAGAAAAACAATACACAACCTACAGTGGAACAAACACAATTGCAAGCCACAAATATACTGCTTCTGGAATTGTTTACACTGCAACAGGAAAAGCTGGTGAGGCAACTGCACTCACAACAACACCAACAATTGATGGTTTCACATTTGAGAAAGAAGTTTCTCAAACAATTGCTGGTGATGGATCTGCTATTCACACAGTTTACTTCACAAGAAACACTTATACACTCACATACACAGCAGGTGAAGGAAACACAGGAACAGACAAGGTTGAAACATATTACTTTGAAGATGGTGTGACAATCCTTGCTCATGACAACACTGCATTTGCAGACTATGCAAAGACAGGTTACAGCTTTGAAATTTGGAATGGCAGCGATAACAATACTTATTCATCTGCGACTCAAGCTCTTGCAATGCCTGCAACAGACCTCACACTCACTGCAAATTGGACAGCTGTGGCTTACACAATTGTTCTTGATGCAAACGGTGGATCATTCGAGACTGGCGTTCAAACAACAATCAGTGCTGAATTTGACAAGGCTGAAACAATCCCAACAACTGCAACAAAAGCAGGTTACAGCTTTGCTGGATGGGTTCTTTCAACTGATGGAACTGCAAATGATGCTCATGCAAAAATGAGCACCGATGGTGCAAGCTTTGTGGATTGGGCAAACAACACAAAACCAGCACAAGTGAAAAACTTGTCTTCAGAAGGAGGCACAGTTACACTTGTTGCTCAATGGACAAATGTGGCTTACACAGTGACAACTGTTGGAAAGACATTTGTTGCTGATGAAGCTTATTCTGATGAAGATGCAGGATTTGCTGGAATCACAACTGACAAAGATTCTTATGTGATTGGTGACACAGTTAAATTTGCTGTGACATTGAACAAAGGCTTTGAAGTTGAAGGATTCTATGCTGATGCGGAATTCTCAAGCAAGCTTGGTGACGAGGCATATACATACACAATCGATGATGAAAATGCTGACACAACAGCAATCACAATTTATGTGAAAGTTGTTGCAAGCACTGTGAACTATACAGTTAAATTCTTCCTTCAAGATGCAAATGGGACAGGAACTGGCGTTCTTGGAACATTCACTGAGCTTGAAGATTTGGCAAAAACTGGAACTGGTCTCACAACAACAAACGTTGTAAAAGCAGACATTCAAGCAATGGTTAATGCTTATGCTGAGGAAGAAGCAATTGGTTACACACTTGTGGCTGGAAACTCAGACACATGGGCACAAAACACAATCGCTGGCGATGGAAGCACAGTGGTTCGTGTTGAATACACAAGAAAAACTCTCACAGTTACATATGCTCCAGATGCAACAGACGCAACAATCAGTGCTGAATTCACTGCAATTTATGGCAATGTGGAACCAGAGGAGGATGGAAGCATTGAGGTTGCTTATGTTTATGGTGCAAACAAAGCCATCGAGCATGTGTTTGACAGAGCAGGTTATGCGTTTAAGTTCTGGCGTGTTGATGAAAATACAACATATGATGACGAAGGAACAACTTCAATTGATTCAATCATTGAAGAAGGTTCTACTGAGCTTCCACTCACAGCAGAATGGACTGCAAATGATTATGAAGTTACATTCACAACAGGTGTGAATGACGGAAGTGCTTACTTTGTGACTGATAAAGGAAATGAGGCATCAATCACGAAAGAATACACATTTGATGTTGCTCTTGGTTCGTTTGAATCAAATGATCTTCCAGTGAGAAATGGTTATGACTTTGCTGGATTCTATCTTGTGAACGACGACTCAACCAAAACTCAATACTTTGATAAAGATGGTGTTGTTGTTGATGGATCAAACTGGGCAATTGCAGATGGATTCACACTTGTTGCTGATTGGACAATTGTGGAATACACAATTGGATACGATCTTGGTGATGGGTCAGTTGCAACAGCAAACCCAGAATCTTACACAGTTGAGACACCAACATTTGAACTCAACAATCCAACAAAGAATGGTTACACATTCGCTGGTTGGACGGGAACTGGCTTGAATGAAGCAACAACGACAGTAACAGTTGCTAAGGGATCAATTGGAGACAGGACTTATACAGCGACATGGACAGCTGATGAATATGCAATTTCTTACACACTTAATGGTGGAACAGTTGCAACAGCAAATCCAACATCTTATACAATTGAAGACACATTTACACTCACAAACCCAACAAAGAAGGGTTACACATTTGCTGGATGGTCAGGAACTGGTCTTGAAGGAAATGAAAACAAAACAGTTACAATTTCAAATCAAACTGGTGCAAAAGCATTCACTGCTCATTGGACAGCAAATACATTTACTGTGACATATCTTCCAGGTGCTGGAACTGGCACAATGAATGGATCAACACTTCATTATGGAACAACTGAAGCTCTTTCAGTGAACACATTTACATATGTTGGTTATTCATTTAACTATTGGACATGTACGCATGGTGGAAATACCTATACATTTGCTGATGGTGCAACTGTAAGTGATATTGCAAGCAAGATTACAGCAATTGAAGGATCTCAAAATGTTGCTATTAACCTTACAGCAATTTGGAAAGCAAATGGAAACACTCCATATACAGTTGAAACCTATGTAATGAATACTAGTGGAGAATATGTGCGTGAAGGTTCAACTCAAAAAACAGGTGCAACTGCTGCAACAGCAACAGAAACACCAGTGCAAAGAACAGGATTTACTGTTGATGAGGGAAAATCAGTTCTTACTGGAACGATCTCTGCGACAGAAACACTTGTTCTCAAGGTTTACTATTCAAGAGACAAACACAATGTGACATTCTATCTCAACAACGCTGGTTCAGGTGCCGTTGCAACTGATGTTGAGAATTCAAGAGAAGTTTATTACGGCGTTGCGATCGGTACAGTTGTTTCTCCAGCAAAAGCTGGTTGGACATTTGATGGTTGGAACACATCTGCTGATGGACATGGCACATCTTATTCTGCAACAAATGTTTCTGAAATTGTGATGGGAACAGCTGATGTTGAACTCTTTGCACAATGGACAGCAAACACAACAACTGCATATGTTGTTGAACATTACGTTCGTGATCTTAATGGCAATACACAATTGGAAACATACACATTGGGTCAAACAGATTCAAATGTGACTGGCACAACTGATGCTGTGGCAATTTACTCAAAACTTGGTGATGCAGGTTATGCATTTGAGAAGGTTGAGTATGTTTCAAGAAGTGTTTCAGATGGATCAACAACTGATGTTATTGTTGAAGGAAATAAAATTCTTGGTGATGGAAACCTTGTTGTTAAGGTTTATTACACAAGAAATGCATTCACTGTGGCTGTGACAAATGGAACAGGAACAGAAAATGCAGAAGTTTTAACAGATGTAAACGACGACGAAAAATATTACTATGGCGCAACAGTTGGAATCACAACAAGTGTGAAGGATGGTTACACATTCTCTGAATGGTCAGGAAATGTGATAGTTGAAGGTGATGAAACTTCAACATTCACAATGCCTGCTGCAAATGTTTCTCTTGAAGCAATTGCAACAGCAAACAGCGATACTAAATACACAATCAATGTTTACACAATGGATACAGAGGGCAATTATGGCGCACCTGTACCTGAAACAAAATATGGTGTAACAGATGCTCCTGTTGACATCACAACAAATGCAACTAATGCAACTCCAACAGGATTTACTCTTGATTCAGACGGATCTGTACTTTCAGGAACAATTATTGGAGATGGTACACTTACACTTTCGGTTTATTACATTAGAAACAAATATATTGTAAGCTTTGCGACTTATAATGCAAATGTTATTTCTGCTGTTTCTGGTGCAGATGAATACTATTATGGCGCAAGTGTGACAGTGACTGCAACAGCTGCAGATGGATATAACAGTCCAACAATCACAGGCAGAACTGAAGCTGTGACTGTTGAAAACAAAACAGCAACATTGACATTCACAATGCCTGCTGAAGCTGTTGAACTCACAGTGAATGCAACAGCAAACAAATTTGCTGTGACATACAGTGCAGGAGTAAGTGGTGTTGAAAATAAGACATCTGAGCTTGTCTATGGAACAACAGATGCTCTCACATCTCTTGCAACTCTTGGATTTGAAAAAGCTGGTTATACATTTGCTGGTTGGTCTTATGTGGCTGATGCAGAGTCTGAAGCAATCATCTTTGCTGATGGTGCAAAGGTTGATGTTCTTGCAGAAAATATTTCTGCAATCAACACAGATGCAACAGTTGCAATCACACTCACAGCAACATGGACAGCAAATGAAAACACAATCATTGTCAGTGGTGTGAATGTGAAGCTTGGAACAACATCTGAGCAATTCACAACACAAGATGTGAAATTTGAAGTCAAGACAGATGCAACTGCTCCAACAATCTACATCAGTGTGGACAGAGGTTATGGTGCAACTGTTGCTCAATTGTCATATGAAGTTAGTGACAATTCTGGAAACGAAATCGTGGTTGCTTTTGCGACAGTGGAAGGAAGTGCTGGAACATACACAGCAACAATTTCTGGATTTACAGCTGGTGCAACAATCACAATCACAGCAAGTGCAAACGACATTGTTCTTGATGATCAAGAAATGAGTGCACATGCAACTTATGGAACTGTTAAGACTTGGGCAATTGCTCAAGCCAAGAACGGAACAGGAACATATTCATATGAAATTTTGGGTGATTATGCGTCAATCTTTGACATCAACCAAACAACTGGTGCAATCAGCACAAAGGCAACAACTGGTGCTGGAACTTATTCAATTTCAGTCAAGGTAACAGATGCAAAGAACACTGAAAAGACAGACACAGCAACAATCAAAGTTATTGTTGACAAAGCAAACCAAGTTGTTTCAATCGATGCAGCAAGTGGTCTTGTTTATAATGGTGCAGCTCAAGTTCTTGCAACGGCAACTGTGACAACTGGAAACACTGCAGATGGTGCAATCACATATTCTGTGGCTTATGTTCCAAACGTTGGATCTGCTGCACCTCTCAGCACAAACACTGGAATCCATGCTGGTTCTTACACAATCACAGTGACTGTGGCTGGAAATGAAAACTTTAATGAGTATGCGACAACTCTTGATGCAATTGAAATTGCAAAAGCTGAAGCAACTCTTGAAGCAATCGCTCATACAATTGAATACAGCAAGGGAACAGCCTTGAATGCTGGTGTTAATATTTCAGGAGTTATTTCTGGAGATTCTCTTGGAACTGTGACATACACAATCATGTCAGGTGACAAGGTTGTGAATGCAACAGCTGAAACAATTGATGTTGGAACATACACAATTGTTCCAAGTGTGGCTGATCACAATGACTATGCTGTGACAATCACAAATGCAACACTCACTGTGACACCAACAGCAGGAACTCTCAAAGTTTCAGAAGTTGAAGATCTTGTTTATAACGGATCTGTTCAAACAATTGCAGGACAATTTGTTCTTTCAATCACTATCGGTGGAGAAGACAAGGTTCTTTCAGCAGCAGACTATGATCTTGATGACGCTGAAAATGCAATTAATGTTGGCAAATATTCTGCAACTGTGACAGTTAACAGCACAGGAGCTTATGGCAACTATGCTGGAACATCAATCACATTTGATTGGAACATTGTCAAGGCAACACTCACAGTGAAAGCTAATGATCACACATTTGTTTATGGTCAAGGCACATCACTTAACAACGGTGTTAACATCACTGGATATGCAATCGATGATGACAAAGCTGCAATTGAAGCACAAACAGTGACATATGCAATCACAAAGGGTGAAGATGTGTTCATAGATCTCACTCTTGGTGCAGGTTCTTACACAATCACTCCAAGTGGACTTGAGTCTAGCAACTATGAATTCACATATGTTGCAGGAACACTCATAGTGACAAAAGCAACACTCAAAGTGACTGCAAAAGACCATGTTGTTGAATATGGCAAAGATGCAATAAACAGCAATGGTGGAATTGCAAACACTGAAGGTCTTGTAAACGGTGACACAATTGAGTCACTTGGTGGAATCACATACACAGTTTCTGGATGGGAGACAGTTGAAAACTTCCACAGAAATGTTGGTGACTACACAATCGAAATCGGTGGACTTGATGATGCAAACTATGACATTACTTATGTTGCAGGCAAACTCACAATCACTCCAAGTGATGAGGGTGGTGCACTCATTAATGTTACACACGACACAATTACTTATGATGGAGAAAGCAAAAATATTGCTGACTACATCCACGTTGTTTTGAATGAGACAACACTTAGTGCTTCAGAATATGTTCTTGGTGGAACAACATCTGCAAGCAATGCTGGCGATGATTATGAAGTAACAATCACAATTGTTGCTGGCGAATCTCAAGCTTCAAAGAATTATGCTGGTTCAAGCACAACTTACACATGGTCAATTGGTGGAGTGACACTTTCTGCTCCACAAGGCCTCGTGTGGTCAAAAGTTGACGCTGCAAACGATGGTGACTTTGATTCAATCAAGGCAACATGGGAAGCAGTGACACAAGCTGGTGTGACAGTGACATACAGTGTTCAACTTTACAGAGATGGACAACCTGTTGGAAGCGCTGTTTCTGCATCAACAAACGAAGCAGACTTCACAAATGCAATCAGAACAGGTGTTGCTGGAACTTACACATTCAAGGTGACTGCAATCAGCAGCAACACAAACAATGCAGGCAACAGTGTTGAATCTGCGGTTTCTGAAGTTCTCAAAGCGGTTGCTGTTACTGTTGAAGCTGGCACAGGCATTGAAAATGTTTCAATCGCTGGTGGCGAAGCTGCTGACAGCACATCATCTTACATTATGGTTGCTGGTGAAGCTGGAGTTGCAATCTCTGCAACACTTGCAGATGGATATAACACTGTTGTTTGGACAACAAATGCAAACATTACATTTGCTGCTGACAATTCAGAAATTGAACTTGCTGCAGAGCCAACAACAACTGCAATTACACTCACAGCATCAGCAAGCGAAAACAAAACAACAGTTAACCTTTATGCTGACAACGCAGTTTGGAACACAAACGATGTTGTTGTTATGTTGAAGAGCGGTGCGCAAGTTGTTGCAACTGGCACAGTTCAAAACGGAACAATCACATTCTCAAAAGTTCCTGCAGGAACATATGCTGTTTGGACATCAGCGAGTGTGATTGGTGCAACAGTTGGAGAGGCAATCAACACCAATTCTTCAATTGCTGTTTCAAGCAATGAATCAATCAGAATCAACTACTATACAGTTAAAGCAGAAGCTGCTGGCGCAGGATTTGAGACTGTTTCTGGAAACGGAACTTATCTTCCTGGCGTGACAGTGACTGTTTCTGCAACAACAAAGACTGGCTATGAATTTGATGTTTGGTCTCCTGATACTGCAAACTTTGCAGACAAGACACAAGCAACAACAACATTCACAATGCCATCTTCAAGTGTTGAAGTGGAAGCGAGTGCAAAAACAATTAATTACTCAATCACTTACAATCTTGATGGCGGAGAACTTCCAGCAAGCGTAACAAACCCTGAATATTACACAGTGGTTTCTGGAAAAACTCTTCCAATACCAACAAAAGCAGGTTATGACTTCGCTGGTTGGTTTGCAAATTCTGCGCTTTCAGGTGATGCAGTTACAGCAATTGCTGTCGGTGTTGCCGAAAACAAAGAATACTGGGCAAAATGGACATCAGATGATGTTGTGATCACAGCAATTGATGGTGTGAAAGTTGAGCTCCGCAAGGATTCAACAACATTTGATGCTGAGCCTGAGAATGGAACAACATTCAAAGCTCTTGCAACAGGAACATATGAAATCTGGGCTTCAGCTTATGTTGGAAACACAGAAGAACTTGTGAACACTGGCAAGACTGTGACAGTGACAAACAATGATGCTGTTTCAAACAACACAAAGACAATTGAATATTTCACAGTAACAGTTGAAAAGGATGCTGCAAGCATTTCTGATGTGAGCATTGAAACAATTGCTGAAATCGATGTTGATCTTGAAACTGCAACAATTCTCAAGGGAACAAGCGTGAAGGTTGATGCAACACCTGCAGCTGGTTATACATGGAGTGCTTGGTTCAATGGTGCACTTTCTGCATCAACAGACAAAGAGTACACATTTACAGTTTCAAGTGCAATCACTCTCAAAGCAAAAGCAACAGCAAACAATGAAACACCATTCAATGTGAATGTTTATGTGATGAACGAAAATGGTGTTTATGCAGAGTCTGCAACAGTTGTTCTTACATATACTGGAACAACAGATTCTCCAATCACTGTGACAACAGATGAAATCTTTGCTGATGCAATGGCTGAGCTCCATGAAACAAATGTTAATGCATTTGAATATGACACAGAAAAATCTGAAGCTATTTCTGGAAACATTACTGCAACTCTTCGCACATTCAATGTGAAGATCCTTAGAAAGAGATTTGCAGTAAGCTTTGGAACAACTGGTCTTGACATCTCAGCAACGAACAATTCAGGAAGTTATTATTATGGACAAAGTGTAGAAGTTACAGCAACAGCTGCTGCGGGTTACACAATCCAAAACATTACAGAAAACACAACAACAGGTGTGCAGATCACATCTTCAACATCTGGAAGCACAACAACTGCAACATTCACAATGCCTGCTGCGGCTGTCGTGCTCAATGCAAGTGCAACTGCAAACACTGACACAGACTATACAATCAAGCATTGGATTCTTGGTCTTGTTGGCAACACAATCACAGATGCGTCAACTTATGTTGAACTTGTGTCTGCAAGACAAGTGCTTGAAGGAACAACAAACACTGCTGCAACATTTGACGCTCTTGGTAATGCCGGTTATAAATTTGAAGAAAGCAAGACAACAATTGAAAACTCTGGCACTGCTGGAGCTGGCACAATCAATGGAAACGGCACAACGGTTGTTAACTTGTATTACACAAGAAATCAATTTACTGTTGCAATTGATGCAACAAACAAAGGCATTGCATCAGTTTCTGGCGCTGGCACATATTATTACGGCGCAACAGCAACTGTGACAGCGACACCAAAAGCTGGTTATGAAAATGCAGTTGTTAAGAATGGTGACAGAGCGGTTACTTCATTTGAGGTGACTGGTGATGTGAATCTTGTGGCAACCGCAACTGCAATTGCTGTTGATGTTGACACAGAACAATCATTCACTGCAACATACAACAACTCATACAACTGGAATCTTGCTGGTGCAACAGTAATCTCTGGCGTGAACTATACATACATAATTAATGGTGGGGCTGATGCTGGTAAATTCACCCTCACAGGCCTTTCTATTACTCAAAACACAGTTCTTGCAGCTGGAGAGTACACATTCAATGTTCTTGTGACTGCGTTCAGTGGTGAGGCTGTTTCTGGAAATGAAACAGGTGCGAATGCAACAATCACAGTGACAATCACAATTGATGCTGATGATTTTGCAATCACGCTCACACCTAACACACTTGCATATACTGGTGAAGCTCAATCACTTGTTGGAATTTCTGGAAACATTGGAACTCTTACATACACAGTTGAGTACACTGGATTTGATGGAAGAACAGACAACAATGCAGGAACAATTGTTTCAAGCATTTCTGAAATCGTTGGAACACGAGCAGGTGTTTACAAAGTTACAGTTGTTGACGATGGTGGAAACAACTTCAACGATGCAACAGCTGAAGTGACAGTGACAATCAGAAAAGTTGAACTCACAGTGACTGCTGACAGCAAGTCTGTGATTTATGGAGATGCAGTTCCTGCACTCACAGCAACTGTTACTGGATTTGTTGATAATTCAACTCTCAGTGTTGGAAACGGAGTTGAAGCAGAAGGCGATGAAATTTCTGGAGCATTTGCTCTTTCAACGACTTACGAGTCAGGAAGTGATGCTCTTTCAACACCATATCCAATTACAGTAGCTGCTGGAACAGCAACATCAAACAACTATTCATTCAAGTATGTTTCTGGATCAATCACAGTTAGTCCAAAGACTGAAGGTGTGAACATTGTTGTTACTCCAAACGCTCTCACTTATAATGGCAAAGCATATTCAATTGCAAACCATATTGATGTTCAACTTGAAGGATCAGGAACTCAAGACTTCACAGTTGCAGCTTCAACAGAAGACAATGGTTCAATTTCTGAAACAAATGCCGGAACATACAGGGCAATTGTGACAATCAGCAGAGGAAATTATAAGGGCGCAAGCAAAGAATTTACTTGGTCAATCGGAAAAGCTGCACTCACTGTTGACGCAAAAGATCATGAATTTATTTATGGTGGAACATATGCTGATGAAAGCAGCGTTGCAAGCCTTGACAATGGTTCATTGTTCACTGGATTCATGACAGATGCTGACGAAGCAGAAATTTCTGCAAAGGTTACTTACACAGTAACAGATGCAAAGGGAACACCTTATACAGATGTTAAAACAATCCCAACTGGCGCATACACAATCACTCCAGTTCTTGCTGATCAAGACAACTACACAGTTTCAGTTGTTACTGGAACACTTGAAGTTAAAGCAAGCAGCTCTGGGCGCGTTGCTGGTGCACAAAAGGATTCTGTGACATTCACTTATTCTGGATCATCTCAAACAATCACGACAGCTGATGTTGATGTTACTCTCAACGGTGAAGCGTTCACAGGAACTTGGGAATTTGTTTCTGGACAAACAAAGACTGATGCAGGAAACTACACTGCAACAATCAGAATCACTTCTGGTGACTTTGCTGGATCACAAGGAACAATCTCTTGGAAGATTGCTCCAAAAGTTGTGACAAATGCAACAGTTACATATTCTGGAACACACACTTACACTGGATCAGAGATCAATGTTGACAACTCAAAAGTAACTGTCAAGATTGATGGTGTGACAATGACAAATGTGAATGTTTCATCTAATCCTCAAATTGAGGCAAATCCTGAAGGTGAAGATGCTTACACATTCACAGTTACAGTAAATGACAACAACTATGCTGGATCAACTGGAACAGGTTCTTGGAGAATTTCAAAAGCTGCAAACCCAACAGTTGTGACAGATGTGGCTGACTTTGAATATGACAAAGCAAGTCATGATCTTGTGACTGTAAGTGGCAAGCCAGAAGAATCAACAATTGCATATGTTGTGACATACAACGGAGTTGCTGGTTCTGCTTCAACAACACTTCCAGTTGGAAGAAATGCAGGAACATATTCAATTGCATGGTCAGTTGCTGAAACAGCAAACTATCTTGGAACAAGTGGAACTGTTGAAGTTATCATTACTCCAAAAGCTCTTAATTCAATCAGTGTTGTTGCAAAAGAAGGTTCATCACTCACTCATGAGTACAATGGATCAAACATTACAATCAACAACTCTGACATTACAATCACAATCAATGGTGAAGTGCTTGGCGATGCTGAGTACACACTCGCAAACAATTCTGCAAAGAATGCAGGAACACACACAGTGAATGTTAATGTGACAAGTGGAAACTACGCAAATTCAACTGGAACATTCACATTCGAAATCACAAAGAAAGCTCTCGTGATTGATGCAGAAGATAAGGCAATGGTTTATGGATCTGCAGAACCAACATATACAGTAACTTATACTGGATTTGCTGGAGAAGAAAACGAAGCTGTTCTTGGTGGAACACTTTCAGTTGTTGCCGCAAGTGCATCTGGCACAACTCACAGACCTGTTGGAACATATGTGATTACTGCAAGTGGTCTTACATCAAACAACTATGCAATTACATTTGTGACAGGAACACTCACAGTTACACAAGCTCAATTTGCTCCTGTGACTGGCCTCAAGTGGGCAGAAACTCTTGGAACTGCAACTTGGGATGCAATGAAGATTGGTGATGTCGCAGCATCTTATGAAGTGACACTTTACAGAGTTGGTGATGCGAATGACACAGTTGTTGCAACAGTTGAAACTGATCAAAATACATACAACTTTGCAACAGAAACATATCTCAGAAGTGCCGCTGGTGAATATTACTTCAGAGTTCGAGCAATTGTAGCTGTTGAAACAAATGTTGCTGACGGAAGCACAGAAGGTCTTGCAGACTCTGCAAATCTCAGAACAACAGAAGTAACTGTTGATGTTACATCTGATGAGGTTCTTCCTGATGAAGCAGCTGCAACAATTGCTGGCAAAGAATCTTATGTGATGATTGCTGGAGAGTCTGGAGTTGCAATCACAACAAGCAATGATGAAGGATATGCATTCACAAGTTGGTCAGCAAACGCTGATATTACATATGTGAACAACAAGGCTGCAAGCACAACAATTGCTCTTGCAAGTGAAACAACTGCTGAAGAAATTGAACTTCTTGCAACATGGACAGCAAACTCTTATGGAGTGACAGTTTCTGTTGTTAAGACGCATGCAAATCCAAACGCAGCATATGTTGCTGGTTCAGCATCAGTTGAAGGCGAGCTCACAGGAAGCTTTGCTTATGGTTCAAATGTAACTCTTGTTGCAACTGCAAATGCTGGTTACACATTCAAGGGATGGTCAACATCAACAAGTGTTGAATCAATCTTCAACACAAATGCAAATCATGAATATCAAGTTGGTACTCATGGTGCAAAAAATGAAACACTCTATGCATTGTTTGAAATGGAAACTTACAACATCACATTTGAAACTGATGGTGGAACAGCAGTGGCTGGAGTGACATATACAATTGAAGAAACTCCAAAAGTAATTTCTGGAAAGGCTTCAACTCGTTCAGGTTATGACTTTGCGGGTTGGGTTGGAGCTGGTGCTGCAACAGCAAAAGACTTTACTGTTCCAGCAAGCACAACTGGACATCTCACATACACTGCACAGTGGACATCAGATGATGTTGTGATCACAGCAATTGATGGTGTGAAAGTTGAGCTCCGCAAGGATTCAACAACATTTGATGCTGAGACTGAGAATGGAACAACATTCAAGACTCTTGCGGCTGGAACATATGAAATCTGGGCATCTGTAAGTGCTGAGACAGTTAACACACTTGTTAACACCGGCGTGACAGTGACAGTAGCAAACAATGATGGAATTTCAAACAACACTGCAACAATTTCTTACCACACACTTAGCGTAACATCAGGTGCTGGTGTTGTGGCTGAGACAGCAAAGATAACAAAGCTTGAAAAGGCTGGTGTGGCAGTTGAAAATATTAACTCAACAAGTGGCACAATTCTTTCAGGAGCATCTGTTTATGTGACAGCAACTCCTGCAGAAGGTTATCATGCAATTTCTTGGAAAGGCGCAAACGTTGCAAACGATGCATTCACAATTACAAGCAATGTAAGCCTTGAAGCGGTTGGTGATGCGAATGCGCTCACGTTCAACAACCAAGACTCAACAACACTTATCAAAGGAACATATGCGTCAGCTTATGAAGTTACATTCGCTGGTGCAAGCAATGGTACTGGATCATATGGATATGCAATTGTAAGTGTTGAATTCATTGAAATTGGTGAATCAAACAAGAAGACTCTTATCAAGACTAATGGAAGTTATAATGGTCTCAATCTTGTTGAGGGAACAAGAAAGATTACTGGTGTTCCAACTGAGGCTGGTACTTATGAATTCACAATTCGTGCAACAGACAAAGAATCTGCAGTAACAAAAGATGCTGTTATCACAATTGTAATTGAAAAAGCAGTATTCGTTGTTGAGGGCGCAGCTTGGTCAACAAGCGATCTTGGAACAGCAACATGGACAAAACTTGATGATATTGGTAATGTTTCTGTTGCAAACTATGAAGTACAACTTCTTGATTCTGAGGGCAACCTTGTGGCAATCTATGTTGATGGCGTGAACAAGGGAACAAGCATCACAACAAAAGAAACAGCAATCAACTTTGCTGAAAGCATCAGAAAAGCAGGTGCAGGAACATACACATTCAAAGTGACAGCAATTTCTGCTGATGTGACTGATGTTACAAATTCTGCAGCAGCAGGAACAGACAAGCTTCAAGCTGTTGAAATCACAGTAGCCACAAGCACTGGAATTTCAAATGTGACAGTTGCTGGTCAAACAACTGACAAGACATATGTTGCTCTTGCTGGTGAAGAGAATATTGCAATTACTGCAACAGTTGCAGCAGGTTACACCTTTGCAAACTGGTCTGCAGATGACAACATCACTTATGTTGATGGAAATGCAAACGAAACAGCATTCACTCTTGATGCTGATGTGGCTTACACTGTGACAGCAATCACTCTCACAGCAACAACAACAGCAAATGACCTTGTGTTTGGTGGTGCAGACCTCAGTGCCGATGCTGGAATTTATGGTGTCGCTGATGCATGGTCAATTGATGCCGCAACAAACGGAACTGGTGGATATGTTTACACGCTTGTGGATGTTGACACTGATGCTTCATTCACGGTTGATCAGACTGATGGAACAATCAGATCAGCAAACACCACAGTTGCTGGAACACACAAAGTAACAGTGAAAGCAACTGCAAGCAATGGTGTTTGGAAGAATGCTGAATTCACAATTGTGATCGAAAAGAACACATTTGCAACAGCAACACCAGGAACATTTGCTAAAAATGACACAAATGGTGATGGATCATTTGACACACTCACAGCAACTTGGACTGGAGTTGATGCAATTGGATCAATTTCTCCAAAATATGTTGTGAATGTTTATAATGGAACAACACACGTTGCAACAAGCAATGAAACATCTGACACAACATACACATTTGATGCTGATATCATTGCAACAGCTGGAACATACACATTCACAGTGACTGCAGTATCTTCAGACACAAACAATGTAAATGCTGGTGATGAATCAAACAAGAACGAAACAGGCATTGTTGCGGTTAACATAACAGTGACAGCAACAAAGACTGCTGGAACAGGCGTTGCAACAGCAACAATCAACAACAATGGAACAGAATATGTTGCAATTGTTGGTGAAAGCGGAATTGCACTTTCAACAAGCATCGATCCTGAATATGCTTACATCAGTGTTGAATGGACAGCATCAAGCAATGCAATCATTTCAAACACAACAAGTGCAACAGGAGCAACTCTTGCTGTGAATGCTGGCGGCGACATTGAAGTTGTTGCAACATGGACAGCAAACGCTCTCACAGTTGAATTTGCAACAAGAAAAACAAACGGAACCACAGAAGCCGTTCCTGGAACACAAAGTTATTCTGGAACAGCATACTATGGTGCGCAAATTACACTTTCACAAACCGCAAACCCTGGTTATGAATTCCAAGGTTGGTATGTAGGAAACACAAAACTTGATGGTGACACATACACAATTGGTTCTGAAAGCGTAACAATTATTGCAGAATATAAACTCACAACATACGAAGTGATCTTCAACACACACGGTGGATCTGCAATTACAAATGAATTTACATATACTGTTGAAACAACAACAAACTTCAGTGATGCGGTGTCAAGTCTTGCTGGACATGACTTTGCTGGTTGGTTCACTGCTGCCGAGAACGGCAAACAAGTGACAACAGCTGGAGAAGTTGCTGCAAACACAACAGTACATGCGCAATGGCTTGAAGAAGTTGTAACAATCACAGCAATTGCTGGTGTGAAGGTTGAACTTCGTCAAGGACAAACAATTGTTTCTGGCACAACAAATGGTGCTGTGACAACATTCACAGGTGCTCTTTCTGGAACATATGAAGTTTGGGCATCTTCAAGCACAAGTGCAGTTGAAATTCTCTTCAACACAGGAAAGACAGTTTCAGTTGCAAATAACAATACAGATGAAGTTTCTGAAACAATTTCATACATCACAGTTGAAGCTGTTGAAGGAACTGGAATTGTTGCAAACTCAGCAAAAATTACAAGCCTTTCAAAAGGAGATGTGGTTGCTGACATTGCAGATGCAAACGAGGCAATCGTTGTTCTTTCTGGAACAACAGTTGCAGTTGCTGCAGAGGTTGCAACAGGATTTGAAACCCTCACATGGTCTGTTTCTGGCAGTGTGGTAACTGTTCCATATTATGCAACAGAAGACACAGAACTTGTTGCGGCTGCTGGATCAAAAGATCTTGTGGTTTCAAACCAAACACTTGAAAATGGAATGTTCGCTGTGGCATATGACAAAACATTTGTTGGTGCAAGCAACGGTACTGGATCTTACAATTACACACTTTCAAGTGGAGATGTAACACGTGAAGGACTTACAATTGATCTTGAAAACCTCACAATTTCTGGAACTCCAAGTGCTACTGGCACATATGTGTTCAACATTCATGTAACAGACACAAAGTCAAACGAAGAAGCAAACTTCACAGTGACAATGACAATTGTTGCAAACAAATTTGGAGTGGCTTCAGATCTTGCTTGGTCTGGAATTGGAGTTGCAACATGGACAGCTCCTGCAACAATTGGTGGAGTTGAGGTTGAAAATTATACTGTTCAACTTTACTATTCAGCAACAATTGATGGGGCATATGTTGCAGAAGGTGCTGCAGAGACAGTGACAGGAACAACACATGACTTTGCTGAAGTTATTGATGCTAAAGCAGGCTTCTATAAGTTCACAGTTGTTGCCAACTCTTCAAATGAAGGTTATGTTGCAAGCAGCGATGAATCAGAAAAAACAGAGACAGCTGTTAAGGTTGTTGAAATCACAACTGCTGAAGGCGATGCTGGTGTTGCATCAACATCAATTTCTGAAAGCATCTTGATTGTTGGTGAAACAGCAACAATTGAAGCTGAAATCAACACTGGATATGCATTTGCTGCATGGACATCATCAGATGTTGCTGTAACATTCACAAATGCAAGAGAAACTGTAATTACTGTTGGAAACACAACAGGAACAACAGTTACACTCACAGCAAGCACAACAACAAAAGACCTCACACCTGCAACACAAAGCAAGACATTTGATGAAAACTATGGCGTTGCACATGCTTGGTCATTCAAAAGTGGAATTGACAATGGTTCTGAAAACTACAGCTATACACTTTCAGAAAACACAGACAATATCACTCTTGAAAGTGATGGAGATACACTCACAATCAAGGCACCTGCAACACTCGGTGTCAAGGCTTCTTATAGCCTCAAGATCGCGGTTGTGGATGATGTGACAGCTGAAACTGCTGAAATTTCAATCACAATCACAATCAGACAAGTTTCATTCACATTCGATGGAACGCTCACATGGAGCAATTATGGAATTGCAACATTCACAGCTCCAAGCGTGACAACAATTGGTGGAACAAGCATTTCTTCATACACAGTGACACTGTTTGAAGGAACAACAGAAGTTGCAACTGCAGATGTTGCTGCAAATGCAACACTCAAAGCTGACTTCGCTGATGAAATCAGAGAAAATGGCGCTGGAACATACACATTCACAGTGACTGCAAACTCTTCAATTGAAGCAAATGTTTCAAGTGTGACATCAAATGCTTCTGCTGGACTCAACGCGGTTGAAGTGGCAGTTGCAAACAGCACTGGAATTTCAGATGTGACAATTGCTGGACAAACAACTGATAAGACATATGTTGCAATTGCCGGCGAAACTGTTGCAATCACAGCAACACCTGCAAGTGGTTACAACACAGTAACATGGAGCATAAGCGATGGCGACAGTGCTGATGTGACACTTGGTGGCACAACATCATTCACAGTTGCTGGCAACGTTACAACTGATGCAATCACACTCACAGCAAGTGCACTTGCAAACACTGTGGCAATCACAGCTCTTGCTGATGGTGAAGCTTATGATGAATCACTCACAATCAAATTGGTTGCTGGTGGCACAACAATTGCAAATGCAACAAAGGCTGAAAATGTTTACACATTCTCTGCAGTTCCAAACGGGACATATCAAGTTTGGGCATCAAAGACAACAACAGCTGGTGCTGAAGTTGTCAACTCTTGCAAGACAGTAACAGTTTCTGATGGAAATGTTTCGTCAGAAATCAAGTTCTTCACAGTGACTGTTCAGAAAGATGAGACAAGCATTGCTTCTGTTTCTGGAACAGCAACATACCTTGAAGGTCAAAATGTGACTGTGACAGCAACAGCAAAAGTTGGTTATACATTCGCTGGTTGGTTCAACAATGAAGAAACAAGCGTTTCTGGAAATGCTTCATATACATTCGCTGCAACAGAGACAATCACTCTTACTGCAAAAGCAAATGCAAACACAACAACAGCATACAAAGTTGAAGTGTACTTGCAAAATATTGATGGAAACACATATCCAACAACAGCATCACACACAATTTCTGGTGTTTACACTGGAACAACAGCAGAACCTGCATCAATCAATTATGCTGATGCGCTTGAAAGAGCATGCACAGCACTTGGTCTTGATAAAGCTGGATTTGCTGAAACAGTGGTAAACGGAAGCACGGTTGATAACATCGCAATTGCTGGTGATGGTTCAACAGTTCTTAAAGCATACTACACAAGAAATCAATTTGATGTTCAATTAACTACGGGAACTGGTGTTTCAACAGCGGACAGCACTGTTAAATATTATTACGGTGCAAGTGTGACAGTAACTGCTTCTGCTGAAGCTGGTTATCACACAAATGATCTTGTTGTGACCGGAGTTTCTGGAACAGTCAACAAGACAAACAGCAACACGATAGCAACTGCAAGCTTCACAATGCCTGCTGGCGATGTGGATGTTGATGCATCTGCAACACCTCAAGTTGTTAATTACACAGTTGAAACACACAAGATGAACCTCGATGGAACATCTTATACAGTGACAACTGAGCAAAAGAGTGGAACAACAAACACACAAGCGACTGTGACACATGCGACACTTGAAGGATTCACTCCTGATCAAGCACAATCAGTGCTTTCAGGAACAATTGCTGGTGATGGTTCACTTGTTCTCAAGGTTTACTACTCTAGAAACACTGTAAATGTTAGTGTTGGTGTTTATGATGACACTGCAAGTGCAAATGGTATCACTGCAACATCAATTAATCCAGTTGGAGGTTCATACTATTACGGATCAACAGTTACTCTCAGTGCGACTGTTGCTGATGGTTACACATTCGCTGGATGGTATGTTGGATCAGCTCCAATTGTGGATGCTGATGAAGCAACAGATGGATTCCAATATGTTGTTGGAGCAAACGAAGCAACACTTATCAACGCTCGTGCGACTGCAAATAGTGGAATTGGTTACACAGTTAAATACTATTTCGAAGAACTTGGAAAAGATACTTATGCTGTTGATGAAAGCAAGACAAACTCTTAACTTAAGGATTCAACTGGTGCAACAGTAACAGCTCCAATTATTGAAGTTGAAGGATTTACACACACAACAAATTCAGAGCTTCTTGCAAAAGAAACAGGAATAGTTCTTGCAAATGGAACACTTGTCCTTGAAGTTTACTACACAAGAAATTCTTACACATTAACATATAAGAATGGATATGATGCAACGGGTGACACAACAACATCTGTTGAATATCAAGAAGAAGTGGTACTTAAGGCTTCTGACACATACTCAAGAACCGGTTACACATTCAAAGAGTGGATTGTTGACGGTGCAACAGTAAGCAACAATGCATTCACAATGCCAGCGAAAGCAGTAACAGTTACTGCAGATTGGACAATCAACAAGTACACTGTAACATACTACAATGGTTATGAAGATGCTGCAGTTGGAACAGACGAATATGATTATAATGCGGAAGTTACAATCAGAGCAGACTTCACAAGAACTGGCTATACATTCGCTGGATGGACATATGATCCGGCAGTAACAGTAACGGGTGGCAAGTTCAACATGCCAGCAGAAGATGTAACAATTACTGCAACATGGACAATTAACGAATACAAAGTAACATACTACAATGGTTATGAAGAAGATGCTAAGTATACTGACACTTATGACTATAAGGCAGAAGTTGCTGTTAGAGCAGACTTCACAAGAAATGGTTACACATTCGCTGGATGGACATATAATCCAACAGTTAGTGTTGCAAATGGCAAGTTCAACATGCCAGCAGAAGATGTAACAATTACTGCAACATGGACAAGAAATACAATTGAGTGGGTTGATCCACAAACAAAGACTGGTGTTTATGGAGATGATCATTCATGGCAACTAGCAACACCAAGCAATGGCTATGATGGAGAAACTTACACATATACATCAAGCAATCCAGCATTCGCAATCAGTAATTCTGGTGTGATGACTGCTGCAAGCACACTTGCTGCAACAACAGTTGAAAAACCTTACGAATTCACAGTAACAGCAACAGCTTCAACTGGTGCAACAAAGACAATTTCTGTGAAGGTGACAATCAACAAAGCACAACTCACAGCAACTGTTGGTAATGTGACTGTTGATTATGATGAAGACACACAAGCCACAATCAACACAGCAGGTGTGACATACACAGGATTTGTTAATGGCGAAGTTGAAACAAGTGTAATTATTGGTTCTCCAGTATATACAGTTGAGGGATCTTCTCCAAGAAATGTTGGTGAATATGATAT
>JAFTJJ010000061.1 GCA_017456465.1 Clostridia bacterium
ACATAGATTGTGAGAATGTTTCTTGATCTCAAAACAAAGCGCAGGGGATTTGAAATGACAAAAGCAAAAAAAATGATGAGTTTCTTTTTGGCTGGCATGAGTGTTGTGTTCATGTTTGTCTTTTTGTGTGCAAGCATGAATTTGAACGGAGATTCAGCAGTGAGTGCAAAATCAACGTTGCTTTTGACTTCGGACATGCAAAGCGATGAAAACGGAGCAATTGTGATTGAAGATGTGACTTTTTCTGGAGGTGACAAAATTTTTGTGAACACAAACCAAGAAGTTACGATCAAAAACTGCACATTTGTTGGAACAACATCAAGTGCAATTGTTGTTGAATGTGGAACAGTCAACATTGTGAATTCAACAATTCAAAATTCAAGAAAAAATGGAATTGATGTTTTGGGGGATGCAACGCTCAACATTTTGGGACACACAAGAATTTTTGGAAACGCTGTGGGCATTTTTGTTGAGTCTGGCACAAGTCCAACAATCAATTTGGGAGTGTCAGCGACGACTGTGGCAAGTTCAAGTGGTGCATTGGAGCAATTTTCTGGATTCATTGCACAAAATGGGATTGGAATTGATTCTTCTGGAGCAAGTCCAACAATTGAAATGTTTGGCGGAACAATTGGAACAGCAGAGGGCTATGCGGCAAACGACAGAGCTGTTGTTGTTGGAACTGGTGGATCATTCCGTCTTCGTGGTGGGAAAGTGATCAACCATGATTAAGGAGAAATTTGGGAGAAGGCAAATGAAAAACAGAATGAAAAAGATGATCAGCATTATTATGTGTTTTGCAATTGTGCTTGTGGGAATAAGTGCATTTGTGTTTTTTCCAAAGGGCACTCTTGCTGATGATTCGGGAGTGACTACAGAAGTTTCGGGTGAAGAGTCAGAGGACACAGGTGAAATTGACGACGCTCTCAAAGGTGGCGGAATTTATCTTGCACCTGGGGCAAATTTCACTTTGGATGAGGGGCATTCGATTTCTGGACACAGCAACATGTTTGGTGGCGGAGTCTTTGTGTCTGATGGAGCAACATTCACGCTTTCAGGTGGAACAATTTCAGGAAACAAAGCCAAATTTGGCGGCGCGATTTATGTTGAGAGAGGTGGAACAATCAACTTTGAAAGTGGAGAAATTTCAAACAACGGAACAGAGCAACTTGGCACGATTTTTATTGAACAAGGTGCGATTGTTCAAGTGGCTGGAGTTGAAGCAAACGATGTTTCGGAAATTGAGGATGTTGTCGTTTTTGATGACAACACGCAAACCATTTTTGATTATTCATTGAATTTTTATGTTGATGGAAAGCTCGAAAAGTCAGAAAAATTTGTTGGATCAAGTTTGCAATTTGACCTTGATGCAGCACCTTTGACTTATGAAGAGTGTTGTGGCTATTTCTTGGACAAAGACTGCACAATGCCGGTTGAAGATGGCGATGAAATCAGCAGTGTGCTTGGTGATTTGGAAAATGTTGTGTTGGATGAAAGACCAATTTTGAGTGAGTTTGCTGGGAGCAAGGTTTTTACGCATGAGGCAACATTGGACAAGCTTGCGTTCAATCTTGACGAAGCTGAAGGCAAATATTGTGTGATGGCTGCGAACAAAGAAATCAAGGGGAAAGTTGTTGTGCCACGAACACATGGTGGTGTTGAGGTTGACTGGGTGAGCAATCCAAATGATGGTGGAAGCTATTTGAATGGTGCGTTTGCTTATTGCAATCAAATCACAACAGTTACACTTCCAGCCTCAATTTCATTGTTTGACTGGTGGTCATTTCAGCTTTGCACATCGCTTCAGCGTGTGAATGCCACGCCAAATTTGACAACAATTGACCCTGCTGCTTTTTATGGCGACACATCTCTTGTGTCTGCAGTTCTTTTTGATGGGAACAATGTTTCAACAATTGGGCTTCAAGCTTTTTATGGTTGCACGCGCATGGAAGCTGCTTTCATTTCTGACTCAGTGGAATTGATTTCTGAAGCTGCATTTTTCAATTGCAAAGGTCTTGAGACTGTGACGTTTGGTGAAGGTGTGAAAACAATTGAAAAACAAGCTTTTTATGGCGCAAAAATTGGGAGTTTGACATTGAACTCTCAATCAATCAGATACATAAATTCCACATTCATTGGTTCTGAGATTGGCGAGCTCAAAGTTCCATCACTTGAAAGTTGGTGTGCGTCAACATTTGACCAACAAGCAACGCCAATTGCAACAGCAAGCAAGGTTTATTTTGATGGAGCGCAAGAACCAACAACAAGCATCACAATTTCTGGGTTTGATGTGAATGATTTTGTCTTTTATAACTGCAAGCCACAGCTTGATGTGACAATCAACAATGCTGCAAATGTTGGAGGCTATGCATTCTATGGTGCAAACATCAAATCTTTGACCTTGTCAGACATTGACGCCATGGGGGAATCTGTTTTTTCTTGGTCAAAAGCTTCAAGTGTTTCAATTGGTTCGAGTGTTGTGACAATTCCAAGCAATGCGTTTTATGAGTGTGCCAATCTTGAAACGGTTTTGATGGGTGATGATGTGACAACAATCGGGAGTCAGGCTTTTCGTGGAACAAACATCGGAAGTTTGATGATGAACTCAAATGTTGTGACATATGTCAATCAACCATTTTATAGTGCAACAATTGAGCAATTGCATATTCCATCACTTCAAAACTTTTGCGCATCGTCTTTTGGAACAACGACTCCAAGTGTTGTTGCGTTTGCAAGCAATGTCTATTTTGATGGAGCGCAAGAACCAACAACAAGCATCACCATTTCTGGTTTTGATGTGAATGATTGTGCTTTCTATGACTGCAAGCCGCAGCTTGATGTGACAATCAACAATGCGACAAAAGTTGGGGAATGTGCATTCTATGGCTCAAACACAAACGTCTTGTCGCTTTCAAACATTTCAACAATTGGAACTGCTGCTTTTTCGAACTCAAAGGTTTCAAGAGTGTCATTTGGAACAGGCATCGGAGCAGTTGGGGCATCATGCTTTTCGGGTTGCTCGAATTTTTCACTCAACATTCCATCAATTGATTCTTGGTGTGAAATTGTGTTTGGAAGTGAATATGCAAATCCAATGGCTTTGGCATCGGCATCATCATTCACTGTGAACAATCAATTTGTTTCAAATATCGAAATCAGTTCGTCAAATTTGACAACTCTTTCAGGCAATGAAAACAAAAAAGCATTGGGATTTTTTGGTTTTGAGAGGTTTGCAATCCCTGTGAAATTTGCTGCAACAACTGCTGATGATTGGACAAAATTTGCATCAATTGCTGGAATCAAAAACTGCAACCTTTGGCTGACGCTTGGGGCATGGGATTGTGAATCAAAATTTAAAGGAAGTTCAAAGATTCAAAAACTCACACTCAACGGAACAACAATTGATGCAAATGCGTTCAGAGAGTGTGCAAATCTCTCTTATCTTGAAGTGAACACAGCAACAATTGGTTCATATGCTTTTTATGGCTGTCCAAAGCTTGAAACTGTTCAATTTTCAAATAATGTTTCAACAATTGAAAATGCGGCTTTCAGAGCTTGTTCAAAGATTTCAAGTGTTGAGATTAATGCAGAAACCATTGGATCGCGTGCATTCAATGAGTGCACATCACTTTCAACCGTTAAAATAACTTCAGTGGTTGAAAAAATTTATGAGGATGTGTTTTTGGGGTGCTCAAACATTGCAAATGTCTATATTCCTTCAATTGATGAATGGTTGGAGGTTTCTCTCGTAAACACTTATTCAACGCCAATAAGATTCGCAGAATCACTTTATGTTGGCGGAAGCAAGGTGCAAAGTCTTGGTGATCTTAGTAATGATCAATCAGCAATTGCTGCAAAAAGTTATCATTTTTTTGATTCACCAGCGAAAATTAATTCTCTGCTTGTCAATGATTATCGCCTTTATGATGGAACTGCAGGGGTCACAAAGAATGGTATGTTTGGCAACACGACCATTTCAAAAATAGTAATTAATCATTTCGGTTTTGAACAATATTTTATATATGCAACCAATATTGGTTATGTTGAAATTAATGGGGGCTTTGCTGGGCAAACCATTCCTTCCAGTGCTTTTGCGGGGTCAGACATTACCTCTGTGAAAATTGAAACATATATCTCAGAAATTGAAGACAATGTGTTTTTCAATTGCGAAAACCTCACAGACGTTTCAATTGGAAGCAGTGTGACAAGCATTTCGGACAGTGCATTTGGATTGTGCTCAGGAGTCACATACCTTAAATTTGGTGCAAATGTCTCAAATCTTTCAACAATAGTTTTTGAGGATTTCACAAAGTTAGAAGTTCTGAATGTTGTGTCATCGTCATTGACAATCAAGAAAGAAATGTTTGGTGGATGTGGGAGTCTCACATCGCTCACCACAAACAGCAATGTTGCGGAAAGAGGATTTGCAAATTGTGTTGAATTAAAAACGTTAAATATCAACTCATCATCAATAGGAGCAGAGGCTTTTTATGGTTGCAAGTCAACAAATATTACAATTGGTGCAAATGTAACAAGCATTGGATCGCGTGCATTTTTTTGGGATAAATATACATTTAGGTATGAAAATAATCAGATTGTAGGTGCTCCTTATTCTTTGGTTTCTGTTAATGATGCGGGAACAGCATTTATAATTTATGAAGATGATCTTAATGAATGGGTGAATAGCAACTGCAATTTGATCATAGAATCTTATTCAAGCAGTAGCAATTGGGCTGAAGATTGGGGAGTTATTTTTACCTTTGAAAAAGCTGCTCTTTATAATGTTGATATGGTGATATGGTTTGAAACCGCAAATGGGTGTATAGTGTGTACAAGCATTGATTGTGGGTTTTAAAAGTAGATAGTTTCAGTGGGAGAGAAAAATCAAATGAGGAAAAATTTAAAGAAGTTTGTGACGGTTTGTGTTTGTCTTGCAATGGTGTTTGTTCTCATTGCGGGTGTTTTGATGTGGCAAAAATTCACTCTTGCTGATGATTCGGGTGCAACTGCAACTGAGCAGGGGGCTGAGGAAGGTTATGTGATTGCCGACTGTCTCAAGGGCGGTGGAATTTTTCTTGAGCCTAATGCTGAATTTGTGCTTGAAGAAGGTGCTGAGATTTCAGGAAACAGCAATGCTTATGGCGGCGGAGTCTATGTCTCTGCCGGAGCAACATTCACCATGGCAGGTGGAACAATTTCTGACAACAAAGCAAAGTTTGGTGGTGCGATTTATGTTGAGGCGGGCGGAACTGTCGAGCTTTTGAGTGGAACAATTTCAAACAATGCCACCGAGCAGAACGGAACCATTTTTGTCGAAGGTGGTGCAACGCTCACAATGACCACGGACAATGGTCAGCCACAAACGGTTGTGGCTTCAAACTCTGGGGCGGTTTCTGTTGCAAGCATCACAAATGGCAGTGGTGTGACGATGAGTGGGAACTATCAAGAGCTTTATGACTATGACATTGATTTCTATGTGGGAGACACCCTCAAAAGTGTGAAGGTTTTGGCTGATCGCAAGAATGACGCGTCACTTGCAAGCAATTTGGAATTTGAGTTTGATCCATCGGAAGCACCGCTTAATTATGAAGAATGTTGTGGTTATTTTTTGGACAAAGAATTCAGGCATCCTGTTGGGACCATCACCGAGGACATGTTTGACGAATTTGGCGGGTTGAAGCTTTTCACAAAAAGAGCAACTTTGGACAAATTGAGTTTTGACAACCAGATGGCATCCGTGAGTGCAAAAGATTCAAGCGTTTCAGGGGATGTGGTCATTCCAAGGATGCACAATGACAAGGATGTCGCTTTCGTGGGCGGGTTTGAATCTTGTGACATCACATCAATCACTTTGCCAGCAACTGTTGAAGAAATTTATTCTGGCGCATTTGATCAATGCGGAAACTTGAGAAAGTGCAACATCACAACAGGGGTGCGTGTAATTGGCAGTGGAGCTTTTAATCAAAACACAGCAATGTCTTCAGTGCTTTTGTGGGAAGGAAACAATGTGTCGTTTATTGGTGAAGTGGCTTTTTGTGGGTGTGCTGGGCAATCTGAAGCATATGTTTATGCAAATGAAATACGTTTGGACACATTTTCCAGCGATTTTGGAACGGTTGTGATTTCTGAAAATGTGAATAAAATTGCAAATTATGCTTTTGGGGGAGCTAACATTGAAAACCTGATTTTTGAGTCTGGGTCATCTCCTTTGGAATTTGGGACTGATGCATTCAGCAATGCGACAATCACAAACCTTTCCATTGCGTCAGTTGAAAACTGGTGCAAATCGACGTTTGAAGGTTCTTCTGCAAATCCGATTGCGTTTGCAGACAATGTGTTTTTTCAAGATTCGCCATATCCAACAAAGAGCATCACAATTTCTGATGTTTCAAAAATTAACCAATATGCTTTTTATGGTTTGAAGCAAGAATTTGATTCAATCACAATTGATGGTGTTGGAGTGATTGGAATCAATGCGTTTTCAAGCAGTGTGGGAAAAATTGAAAGTGTGAGCATTAAAAATGTGACAACCATTGGCGAAAGTGCTTTTGCAGGGTCAAACATTGGATCACTTGCATTATCAGACATTTCAACAATTGATCGAAAAGTTTTTCAAAAGACAACGCTTTCAAGTGTTTCTTTTGGAGCGAACATTGGTTCGGTTTATGCTTATGCATTTGACACAAAAACAAAATATCAACTCAAAATTCCAACACTGGAAACTTATTTGAACACAAACATTGTTTATTCAAATAATGATGGAAATAATGGAGTACAAAATGCTTCTGTAATGAGGTCAGCAAGTGAACTTTTGATTGGCGGAAAGAAGGTGACAGCGACTCTTGATTTGACCGTGGAGCAGTCAACAAAAGTTGCGAACTCATTCCATTTGTTCAATGCTCCAATTTCAATCAATTTGAAAATTGCCACAGAGCTGAGCACCGCAACAACGGGGGCAGCAACCTTTGGCGCAAAGAGTGTTTATTTGGGAACAACACCAATAAACAAGCTTTCAATTGAAAACACAAGCGTGTCCAAGTATTTTTATGGCATCAAGGACATCAAGGATGTTGAATTTTGTGATTTGGAGGAAACATCATCGCTTCCTGGCACAATTATTCCAGACCAAGCATTTTTGGGGTCAGGAATCACAAGTCTTGTGATTGGAGACCACATCACAACCATTCAAGGTTTTGCGTTCAGCAATTGTGCAAGTCTTCAAAAAATAACGATTGGAAATTCCAAAAACATGAAGCTCACAAGAATTGAAGGGTCATGTTTCAACAACACTTCAGTTTCGGGTTATTCTTTGGAGTCGTTGAACATTGCAGACGAGAATGCTTGGTGCAACATTCAGTTTGGTTCAGAGCTTGCAAACCCAATGTCTTATGCAAAACAAGTTTATTTTGGGGGACAAACAAAGTCAAGGCTTGAGCTTAGAACTTCAAATTTATATACTTTTGCATTTATGTATTTGAAAAACTTAAATTATCTTTCAATTCGTCCACCTGAAGGTGAAACACAAATCAAAATTTTTGCAAAATCGGTTTTTGGTTGTTCAAGTTTGATGTCAACATATGTTGGAAACGGGACAACAACTGGTGAAGGAATTGAGTTTTTAAGCAGTTCAGACGGAGACAATTCAGTTTTTCATGGGTGTTTCACAAACATGAAAATTTATTGTTCTTTTGCGGCTGATTCTGCATGTCAAGGAAATCCGATTTCAAGCACTGAGCATGACAATTTGGGTGGCAAAACAAGATATTGGTGGTTGATTAAGAGGGAATATGTCGGCACTGTTTATGAAACGTTCTTTGAACCAACATACAGCCAAACATATGATTCTTGGAAACAAACATTTGGAATATCATGATCTTGAAATCCCAAAGCAGGCGAGTTTTTCGTCTGCTTTTTTGTTGGTCTAAATCTGTGTGGTGTTTATGTTATTTGGTGTGTTTAGTGTCATCTTTTTGGAAACATTTAAAAGCCCAAGG
>JAFTJJ010000062.1 GCA_017456465.1 Clostridia bacterium
ATCCAGATGTTGAGGGAGAGGCAACGGCACTTTACATTGCAAAGCTCATCCGTCCACTTGGAATCAAGGTGACAAGAATTGCACAAGGCGTGGCAATGGGCAGCGATCTGCAGTTTGCAGACTCTGTCACACTTTCGAAAGCAATTAGTGATCGAAAAGAAATTTAAGTAATAATAGAAAATCGCTTGGGAATTCCGAGCGATTTTTTATTGTGCTTAATATTTTTATTTTTTTTTGCAAAATGGGTAAAATTTACTTGACTCTGGGGGGGGGGGGGGTAATGTATAATGTACTTGTGGTATGATAAAAAAGAAAAATGGTTTTGTTTCACTTGGGGGAGAAAATGAAGTTGAAAGATAAGAAAAAACATTTAATAATCGTCAGTGTGATTGCAATAGTTGTTGCAATTGTCTCATTGTGTTCAGTTGTTTTGTTTGGAAACAATGGGATGAGTGATGTGGAGCTTTCTGAGATTGCAGGTGGAGAACAAACAGCGGAAACTGCTCGTGAAATTGTGATTGAAGACACAACATTTACAAGTGGTACACTCACGGTTCAAAGTGGAAGCAACGTGACAATCAGAAACTGCACATTCACAGGAATCACAACTGGTGCGATTTATGTGAAAACTGATGCGACACTCAACCTTGAAGATTGCAATTTTGTGAATAACACAAAGGCTCAGGGTGGAGGTGCTGCTGTGCATATCGATGGTTCAACTGTAAATATAAACAATTGTGTTTTTGATAATAACAAAACATCAACAGTTGATAGCACTTCATGGAAAGGCGGTGCGATTTTTTCCAGAAATTCAACGATTAATATTTCAAACTCAAGTTTTGTGAATAATGTTGCAGCTTCGTATGGTGGGGCATTGGCGTTTAATACAAATTCAACTGTAAAAATTCTTGGTGGTGTGACAATTGGTAGTTGCAGAGCTTCATATGGTGGCGGGATTTCTCTTGAAAATGATTCTAAATTAACCATATCAGGAGATAATGTCATAAAGAATTGTTCAGCAACCTACAATGGGGGAGCCATTTGGAACAGTAGTGGTAAATTAACAATTGAAGATTGTGAAATAATCGGGAATACAGCAAAAAGAAGTTGTGGTGGTGGAATTTGGAATGATGGTGGTGAAGTAATAATCAACAGTTGTACAATAAGTGACAATATCGCCGATTATAATGGTAAAGGTGGTGCGATTTATATATCTAATAGTGGAACATTCACTATGAATGGTGGAAACATTTCTGGGAATACAGTAACAACAGGCTTTGGTGGTGGAATTTATGTGTATAGTGGAACATTCACCATGAACGGTGGGAGTATTTCTGAAAATACCGCAACAAACCATGGCGGTGGGGTTTATGTCTCTAGTTCATCGACATACATTATTAACGAAGGAAGCATTTTTGATAACACTGCAAACCTTGGTGGCGGAGTTTATGTGAATGGAGGAACAATTAATCACACCGGTGGTGTGATAGGTGGTGATGCTGTATCTGATGGGAACACGGCGACAAACGGTGGCGGAGTTTATATTTATTCAGGAACATACAATTTGAATGGGGGACATGTTTCGGGAAACACGGCGACAAATAATGGTGGTGGTATTTACAACAGTGCCAATCTTAACACAAGTGGTTGGTGCGAAATAATGAGCAACACTGCAAAAAATGGCGGAGGAATTGCGTCAGAAGGTGGCAGCATTTTAATTAAAGAAACACTGCTTTATTTAAATGAGGCAACTAATGTTGGTGGCGGGATCTATACTGTCACATCAACTTCATCTACATTTGAATTGAACAATAGTGAATTATATGATAACAGTGCATATCGTGGTGGTGGAATTTATCACTCGGCTGGTTTTGATTTTTATATTACTGGTTCCACAGTAATAGATTCTAATAATGCATCAAATCATGGTGGTGGAGTTTATGTCAACAAAGGAAGTCTATATTTAGGATCTCCTGATTTGCCATTCAATGGTGAAATTGGTGCAAATCGTGCCGGCTCATATGGTGGCGCAATATTTTCTTATGGTAATGTTTATCAATATGGTGGATGCATTGGACCAGGAGCATCTTGCTATTCAGGAAACACTGCCAGTGTTGGCGGAGGCGTCCACATCCGTTCTGGCAAATATGTGATGTTTGGTGGGCGTATTGAAGGTAACACTTCAACAAAACAGGGCGGTGGGATTTATGCTGGTGCCACTGGCGTCCTCACCATAAGTGGGGGAACGGTTTTCAAAAACACATCATCAACAAATGGTGGCGGAATTTGCCATGAATCATCGGGGGAATTTGTGATTTCAGGGACAGCAAACATTGTTGGAAACTCTGCAAGTGATTCTGGCGGTGGAATTTATGTTGGGTCTGGAACTGTTCATGTTGGTAAAACTGGATCAGATTTTTCTGGATTGATCACTGGCAATGCAGCAAACAATGGTGGTGGAATATATGTGGTCGGTGGAACACTCAATCACAACAGTGGATTAATTGGCGGTGAGTACAAATATAATAGCACAACATATACTGGAAACACGGCAACAACAAGTGGTGGTGGTGTTTATGTAAACTCAAGCGGGACATGCAATCTGAATGGTGGAAATGTAAGTCAAAATTCTGCCAGCAGTGGTGGAGGTGTTTATGTAACAACAAGTGCAACACTTTCAGTGAATGGCTGTGAAATATCAGCAAACTCAGGAACTGAAGGTGGTGGAATTTTCGGCACTGGTGCAACAATATCACTGACATCGGCAACAATTTCAAACAATACAGCACAAAATGGTGGTGGGGTTTTTGTTAACAAATCATCAGTGCTTGCTGTAAGCAGCTGCACAATTTCAAACAACATGATTGGAATCACAAGTGGCGTGGTTTATGGCGCGGGCATTTGTTCTTATTATTCTGAAATTTCAGTTGGTGGAAACACAACGATTTCAAACAATGGAAAGCTTGATTTTGATGAGTATGATTCTTCAACAGTTTATGGTGGTGGAATTTATTCTGCAGGGGCGACATCGTTTGTGATTGATGGTTCAGGAGTTGAGATTTCATCAAACAATGCGCACAGAGGTGCAGGAGTGATGATTACAAATCAAACCAGTCAAATTTCTGACTGTGTGATTTCAAATAATACTGCATCAAATCTTGGTGGTGGCTTTTATGCCGCGGGAGGTAATACAATTTTTGCAGGAGTTGTGGTCGAGGGAAATTCTTCCGACTATGGCGGAGGAGGTATTCATCTCCATCGTGCCACATTTGAATTCACAGACACAAAGATTAATGAAAACTATGCACTTTCGCATGGCGCAGGAATTGGAACATCATCAGCGACCATTGTGATGAATGATGGTTCTGAAGTCAAAGGCAATAAAATCAATCCAACGATTGAAGAAGAAAGTTTTTCTGGTCGTGGTGCAGGTGTGCTTGTTTATGGTGGAACCATGACAATGAATGGTGGCGTCATTTCTGAAAATGAGGTTAATGAAAACTGCAAACGACGACTTGGATCTGGTGTGTATGTTTCAGATGGAGGATTGTTTACACTCAATGCTGGAACCATTTCAAACAACAAGTTTTTGGGTAATGTTTCAATGCCAAGTTATGGAGCAAATGTTTATGTTAAGTCAGAAGCTGACACAGTCAATAGTGATGGAACTTTCACAATTCTTGATGCGACATTTGTCATGAATGGAGGAACGATTTCTGGCGACGGGACGGCTCAAGCGACACTCGGAACTGGAATTTTCAGCAGTTCGGTTGTTGACATCAATGGTGGAGAAATCCTGAACTGTATTGCAGAAAAAGCTGGTGGAGCAATCGCACATTTTGGAACATCATTCTCGATTGGTGAAGTGACAATTTCAGGCTGCGGTGCTCCTTGTGGAGAATCAATTATTTCTGGTGACAAAATTGTTGTTGATGGTGAATTCTCTGGGGTTTCTGGAACAATTGCTCTTGGAACAAGCGAACTTTATGGTGTGGTCTCTAATGATGAACTTCTTGATGAAGGGAGTTTTGTGAATCCAATGCGAACTGCAAGCATTTTTGAAAATTTTGAAACCACAAAAGCTTATACCTATCAGCTCGAATTCTTTGCTTATGTTCAGTCATTTGATGCAGGCATCGACAATTGCGTTTATGATTTGATGGACGACGAAAGCCACATGAAAGCATTTTATCTTGAAGATTTTTCGGAAAGTGGTTATACGACTCACACAGATTATTATTTATTGAAATTCACAACAAACAACAGTGGAAGAACTTGTGAAATGGTGAGTAGTGAAGAAGATTATTCTTTCAAGCTGTATGAAGAAGTTGACACAAACACTGATGGATATAGGTTGAACCCATACAAAACTTTTACTGTCAAAGTTTATTATTATGATGAGAATTATGATTATCAGTTTGTTGAATGGGAAGTTGTTGAGGGGACATATCTTGGAGAAGGAGAGTATATTAATCAACTCGGTTATTATGACGAAAATGGCG
>JAFTJJ010000063.1 GCA_017456465.1 Clostridia bacterium
AAGAGCTCACTGGTCTTGGTGCAATTTTTCAAGCTGAAGGAAATCTTTATGGCCTTTCTCGCGCTGACTTTGGTTGGATGATTCCTTATATGGAAGACATTTCAGCAGGCGGAGACAAAAAACAAATCACAGACATTTATATGCAGCGTGCAATTGACAATTTGGAAGAAAATGCTGACAGCAAAGTTGACTTCATTGTGTGTTCTGCAGGCGTGAAGAGAAACTATCAAGAATATTTCACATCATACAGAACAAACGTTGATATCATGGAGCTTGCAGGTGGTTACAAGGCAATTTCTTACAACGGAATTCCTCTTGTTTCTGACAGATTTGTGAAGCCAAACACAATGTATCTTTTGAACACAAAAGAGTTCAACTTGCATCAACTTTGTGACTGGAACTGGCTTGCTGGTGAAGACGGAAAAGTCATCAAACAAAACCCAGGCAAACCAACATACAGTGCGACACTTGTGAAATATGCAGACATCATCTGCGACAAGTGCAGCGGGCAAGCGATGATTGAAGGCATTCTTGAGTCATAATTAATTTTTTGTGAAAACAGGCTGGCAAAAGTTTTTTAGCTGTTTTGCCAGCTTGCTTTTTGTGTTGGGGGGGCTATCATGAAGGATTTTTTGGTGAAATGCAAGGACATGTATGGGATTTTTGAGCGAATCAAGAAAATCAATCCGAACTATGAGCTTTGTTTCAATTATCTTTCAAAGGAATATGAAATTCATGATTTTTCAAACAAGGTTAATTCATTTTGTTTGAGGATTGTAAAGAATGAGCTTGATGCGCGTGTTTTGAAGCGTCTTGAAGAGACCAAGCGTGAAAACATGAAGAAGTTGTTTGTTCGACTGGAAGAAGAAAACGAAAAGAGAAGCAAGCAACAAAATCAAAACATTATGGATGAATGTTCAAGTCATTTTTCTGCAATTATGGACTATGCTGGAAGGTCTGGGAGAGACCTGACTTCTGGCGATATTCAAAGGATTTTAAGGATCAATCAAGGAGGAATCAACAATGCTTAAAAGTATTTTGTGTGACGTGCTTTTGATGCTTGACAAGCAAGCGCTGAAGGATCAAATTTTGGAAATAACAGAAAAATCAACAATCGAGGGTGAACTTTCAGGATTATCTGCAAGTGACAAAAAAGAGATTGAGATTTTGAGTGCACTTTCTCTTTCTGTCACAAACAGCATCACCAGAAACTACATCAAAAATTTGGCTGTTGAGCGTGCCGCGTCAGACAAAGACGGAAGAATCTTTTTCAAGGATTTGTCTCGGCCAATCATTGCAGTCAAAGATGTGGTTGACAGCATGAACTCTCCGCTTGTGATGAATGTGTTTTTTGACCATGTCAAGGTGGCGGCAAAATCACAAGAAGTGATGATTTCATACTTTTTTGAGTGTGAGGCATTAAACTCAATTTTTGACAGTTATCCTTTGCCACTTTCACTCACTCCTCACATCATTGCGCTTGGTGTTGCAAGTGAATATCTTTCAATGAAGCTTTTGTATGGCGAGGCAGCGGTTTTTGAAAGCAAGTTCAAGTCTGAGCTTGAGGACGCAGCTGGCAAGCGTGGGAGCAGATATTTCCCAGCATGGAGAGGCAGATCATGAACACAAGAAAAACAACAAACTTTCCAAGTCAATCACAAATGACATTCAAAGTGCCGAACTTTTTGCAAGGCATGTCAGCCGAATTTGACAGTGGAATTTTGCCGCACACAAGTGCAAGGCTTTCATACAATTTTGATTTTTCTGGCGGAAGTCTTAAAAGTGGCATGGGGTTCAAAGATGCGCTTCTTTCGTTGTTTTTGGAAGACGCAAGAGATTCAGCTGCTGCTCAGCTTGAGTCGATTGGAAGCATTTTGAGGGTGTTTGTTTATCGTGCTTTCAACAAAGAAAAGAATGAGCGAAGCGACAAACTTTTGCTTTTGTCAAAAAATTTGGTGTTGTTTATTTTGGATCTTGACGGCAAAAACAGTGTGATCACAAGGGTGAGGGACATCATCTTCACAAGCATTCCAAAAGCAATTTCATATCGTTTGAACGGACAAGATGTTCTGATTTTTGTGAGCGAGACAGACAACATGGTGGTTTATGACGGTGTGAACATGCCTTATGAAGTTTTGGATGCACCAAAAATTTCGTCTGCCGACATTCACTTTGAAAGGTTGTTTGTGACAACAACTAATGAACGATCACAAGTGCTTTTTTCGGACGATCTTGATCCAACGAACTGGTCAATCGATCTTGCTGATGCTGGTTTCATTGAAATGGTTGATGAAAGAGGCGCGCTCAACCGTGTGATTTCATTTGCTGACTATCTTTATGTTTTCAGGGACTATGGAATTTCAAGGCTTACGGCTTTTGGTGACCAAGAAGGATTTTCAGTTTCGCATTTGTTTGTGTCAAGTGCGAAGATTTTTCCAGAGACGGTGGCTGTGTGTGGCGACCAAATTTTGTTTTTGGCATCAAACGGGCTCTATGCTTTTGATGGTTATTCGACAGTTCGAATTCTCTCTGATCTTGCTGGCTTTTTTGAGCCAGACAACAGATCTGCCCACGGGGCTTATTTTCAAGGAAAGTATTATCTTTCTTGCAAAATGAAATTTGACGATCGTGATGGGTTTGATGAAAATGGGTTTTTGAACAACTGTTTTTTGGAGTTTGACATCAAAAGAAAAACTTACAGGCTGACCCGTGGAGCTGACGTTATTCACATTCAGCCAATTTGTGCAGGTGGGCACGAAAAGCTTTTTGTTTGTGCGAGAAATTCGGGAACAGGGAAATACAAAGTGGCGGAGCTTGACGAGAGTTCAAGTTTTTTTGGTGAGCCATTCATAAAGGTTTGGAGAACGGATTTTTATGGATTTGGAAAAAAGCAAGAGAAAAAGTGTTTGAGAAGCATTTCTGCAGACACACGTGGGGATGTTTGCATCAACATTTTTTCAGATCTTGGCGAGCAAGTGACAATTGAAACCATGAGCGGGGCGAAAACATATAATGTCATGATTTTTGGAAGCAAGTTTGCCTTTGAGTTTGTGTCAAGCAGTGCTGATGACGTGTGTGTGCTCACCCCAGAGCTTGTGATCATGATTGGAGGGACTGTGTGATGAATTTTGGCAAAGCGGCTTACACCAAAGTTTTGGAGCTTGAGCGAAAGCTTGGAACAAGTGAAAATGGATTGGCAAGCATTGGGGTCTATGAAAGTGCAACGATTGAGAAGTTGAGTGTTACTGCCGGAAACTACACCGTTGATTTTGGAAGCATTGAGCAAACAGCTGATGGAATTTGTGTGATGATCAAAGGTGAAATCTTGGCAGAAAGTGCAGCAGACATCACTTTCAGTCTGTTTTGTGCTGGCGAAAAGGTGTCTGGCAAGGTTTTTGATGGGGTTTTGGGTCAATCATATTTTGACATTACAAAGGTTGTTTCGGGAGGTGCTGGAAAGGTTGTTTCTGTTGTGCTTGAAATTCAGTCGTCTTGTGACTTTGTGATTGAGCGAATGAGCATGTTTTGCATCAATGGGAAAGGCGAGGATGCTTCTTCTGAAGGTGACATTGAACTCAAAGCCGTGAAAACTCCAGACGAGACGTTTGTGATTTCTTATGTGAACAATTCGCAGATTTTTGCATGTGAGGTTGACACAAAAGCAACTCTTGAAATGAATTTTTTGAAGATTATGGACGGGGTAATTTCTCATGCTTTTGCTTTTGACAAAAGTGGAAATTTCTTGCTGTTTTTTGTGACAACAAGTGGCGATTTGTTTTTGAGAAAAATTGGGTCTGGTGAAAATGACACAAAGATTAATGAAAACTGTTCATGTGTGAGTGCAGTGCTTGCACCCGAGAATGTGAGCGCAGATGTGCTGATTTCATGCATTCAAGGTGGTGGTAAAAAGGTTGTCTATTTTTGGATCAAGGATGGTGTGATTTCTGGTCTGCAAGATTTGAGTTTGCCTGCCGGAAAGGTGTTTTGTGATCTTGCACTCGTGTCGGCTGAAAATTTTGCATATGTTGTTGTGACGTCGAGTTTGAGTGAAAACTACATCTTGAAATCAGCCTTTGAACCGCTTTCTGGGGTTGTGTTTGACAGATTGGAATGTGGCTATGTCTTGACCACAAAAAAATACAACACAGTTCTTGAAGAAAACAGCGGAGTTGCTGAACAGATTGTTGCAGCCTATGAGTTTTCAGCAGCTGCAGCAAAGAACTTTGGGAAAATGCTTGAAGAACTTTGTGTGTCGCACCTCAAAGGGAATTATGAAATTTTGCCAGAGGTTTATGAGGCAGCGCCAGCAGGAATTCATTACACTGTGGTTATTGACAAACTTAATTCAGACCCAGATGCAAGGTGCACATATGCAGATGATGCAGAAGGATTTTTGCCAATGCGAAACACAGCAAATGAAGAAAGTGGTTATAACGACAAACTTGAAGACAATGGGTGGCTTTCAAGATGGCCATTTTCGCACATCAAACCATGTGCACTTCAAGACGGTAAATTTTTGGGGTATCTTGATCCAAATGATTATGGATTTTTTGAATCAGGTCAAGCAGTTGGGTCGGATTCAAACAAAAATTATGTGGATGTCATGATTGAAATTCCAAAAATTTATTACTGCATTGAAACGATTGACGACAAGATTTATGTGAGGATTTCAAACCAAAAGCTGGACGACAGATTCAAGTGTTATGCACATGTTTATGACGGGATTGAGCTTGACAAGATCTATGTTGGCGCTTACAGTTCAATTCCAAAGACATATAACGGAGCATCAACCTTATTCTCAGCAAGTGGATACATGATCAATGTGACGGATCTTTGCTTCGACACATATGAAAGTTATTTGACAAACAAAAGTGACAAATACCGCATTTTGACATTTGACCAATACACACTCATTCAGTGTTTGTTTTTGATTGCTGTCAAAAGCACAAATTCACACACAAGTTATGCAAGAGGCATGAACGGATCAGCAAGAGCACTTACTGGAACTGGTGACACTTGGGGAATGTATTATGGTGACACGGGGCGCACCAGAACACTCAAATTTTTGGGTCTTGAGAACATTTTCGCAAATGTGGCAGAAAGAGTTGAGGGAATTGCCATTAGGTCTCTTCCAGATTACAGCACTTATTCTCTTTTGAGACGCGATCCTTATTCAAAAGTTGCAATCAACAAAAAAGGTAATGGTTACAGTGTTCTGCTCACAAACCCTGCGCTTGATTCTGTGCAGGCAACCAATCAATTTTTGGTCAATCCATATGGAACAACTGAAGCTGGATTTTTGCCACAAAGCAGATATTTGGATGATGGCACAAAGGCAACAGCAACAACATACTTTTGTGATGCTGTTGATTTTTATACTGGTTATGGCATTTATATGGGTGGATCATTCAGTCAAAGCACAAGGACGGGTGTGTTCAGTTTTTATTCTGAGCGAGGAACAAAAGTTTCTGGCAACTGGGGCGGCTTCAGGCTTGTCTATTATCCAACAGGAGGAAATGGTTAATTTATGAAAATGAAATTTCACAACAAACTTGAAATTGATGTTAATGGGAAAAACAAATTTGTGTGCTACAACACGGTTTTGGACAGCTTGTTTGAAAAGCTTGGCAAGCTTGAGCCATATTTCACACATTTTGCCCTTGGCAGTGGAAAAACAAGTGCAAACCCAAGCACAACAAAAAAGCTTGGGGCTTATGTTTGCTCTCTTGAGGCAAGCACGAGTGAGATCAAGTGTGATCCAGCTGATGGGGTGTTTTTCATCAAAAAAAGCGCAAGTTTTTCAAGCAGTGACAACGAGGAGATTGTTTTCAGTGAAGTTGGCATTGCGGCTTCTGCGGACACCGATCCCGACATTTTCAACCACATTTTGGTGACAGACGAAAATGGAAATGTTACTGATGTTGTAAAGCATGCTGGTGAAAGTCTTGAAATCAAGCTCACAATCTTTTTGGAACTTGAGTCAGGAGATGTTGGGCTACTTACGAATGGGGACAACAATCTTGTGAGGCTTCTTCTTGGTGACAACCTTGAGGACAGGACAATTGTTGCGTCCAGAGGCACAAACTTGTCTCCGAACATTGCGATGGAAAGAGGAAAATTGAGGAATGCTGAGAATTTTGTTGCAGATGTGTCTGGGGCTTGGGTGAGTGACACTCAGTTTGAAACCACAATTTCAGCAAAACTTGGTGAGGGGGAAGCACGAGAAATTGTGCTTTTGAATTCTGGACTGCCAGTTGCAAGAATCAACATCGAGGATGCAAAAAATGCGGTCACAGGTGATGCTGCAACATTGACAAGCGGACAGTTTGGTGCTTTGCTTTTGGGTGAAAATGTCAAAGATGTTTTGAGTGTTTGCGCTGCAGATGGAACAGTCATTGAGACTCCAGTGATCAAGGCCTATGGCAAAAATTTTGGAGACTTTGCACTTGCGGATCTTGACGGCTTTGATGCAAACACACCAAGGTTTGTTTCTGCTTGTGGAAAGATGATTGCATTTGTTGATGACTATGGCGTGCACATCTTCAGGTGCAAAGATTTTGGACTTGAAAAAATTCAGAGTGGAGCAATTTCCTCTGAGGGGGTCGAAAATGTTTGCATGGTTGGTTCAGCGGTTTTTGTTAAAAGAACAACAGCTCCTTTTTTGGAACTTTATGAAATCAAAAACTCAAAATGTGAAAAACAAAATCTTTTCATGGAAAACTTCAATGAGAGCAGTTATTCGTTCAACTTTTCAGAAATGTGTGTGGTGGAACTTTTGAGTGGCAAATATCTTTTGGGTGTGATTGAGTCCGAGTCTCAAGATGGACTTGCTCTCAAATTTTCAAACACTGGAACGGGATTCATTTTGGAAGAAATCCTTGTGACAGCTGCTCTTCCGTGCGAAAGAATTCTTCCAATAATCAAACACGGAAATGAGGATGCAAGAATTTTCTTCGTGACTGGAAATTATCCAACGGGAGTCACGCCTTATGGGCTTGAAATTATTGGTGAGACCAAGTCTGGTTTTGGACATAACAGTGAGGCACAAAACATGATGGGGGCAATTTCAGTGACAGGAAATGAGGCATTCATTGCAATGAAGCTTTCAGCGTCACCATATTTCAGGCTTTATGATACGAAAAATATTGACAGGTTCACGCCAGGAAGCAACCTTATGACAGAGTTTGTTTCGGCAGCACATGACATGAGCTATGTGGCATGCAAAAATGCAGATGGAGAACTCATGGTTTATGCCGCAGTGAGCCCTGACAATTTTGAGTATGTTGATGTGAAAATATTTGATGAAATTGGCAGAGAAAACATCACTGATATTGTGTTCTTGGAAAATGTGATGATCGTTGTGACGGCAAATCAAATTTTTGCAGTGCTTATTGACACAAAATTCAAGGCTGTAAAATTTTTGACAGGTTCGACTGATTACAGTGTGATCATGAGCAAGTACAATTTTCTTGGAGCGGCTCAATATGAAGGCGTCAAGGTTGATCTCAAACTCACTTTCACAAAGGAGGTTTGAAATTGATTCATGATTTTTGAAAAACGTATTGCCAAAATTGGCAAGGGAATTAATACGAATTTGTATGCAGAAAACAACAATAAAATTTCAATAATATTTTATGCAAATGGGCTTGTTGAAAAGTTTCTTGACACAAGCAACGAAAAGTATGCTCTTGAGTTTGGTGGCGGCAAGATGAGAGGAATTGAATGTGTCAAACTTGAAGAAGGTCTTTATCTTTGCAGAAGCAAAAATAATTTGTGGATTGAGCGGTGTGAATGAAAAGACTGATTGAAATAAAAAACGCAAAAGATTTTGTGACAACAATCAAAAACAATGTCAAAATGCAAAATATTATTGAAAATCTGCGAAAAACAATATAAATTATGGGAGGATGTGTTATGTCATATTTAAATAATTTCAAAACAGCAATTGAGATCAAACTTGGATCAAACAAGAAAAAGAAAAACAAAGTTGATGACAATGATATCAAGAGCCAATCTTCAAACTCTGAACTTGAAAAGGAAATCACAAATCAAACAAAAAACACGGTGCGTAATGACGCTCCAAAAACGGTTACAAAATCAAATGCAAATGAAGAGACAAAACTAAAACAAGAAATTGTGACTGGAAAAGTAACTCTTGAGGCAACACCAAATGATAATCCAGAAGAGAAACTTCAAGAACTCAATGACAGATATGAACTTTTGGAATTTTATGATGCACCAGACAGTCTTGGACTTGAGACAAAAGAAGTTCCTGTGTTTGATGAAGAGAAGGTAAGAAAAAATGCAGAAAGTCAAATTGGTAAGGTTTTTGAAGAGACGAAAAATCAAAAGCAAGACGATTATAAACAAGCCTTGCTTGAGCTTGACGAGCAAAAGAGTGTTGCAAAAGTAAATGCAACTGAGTCAGAAAAAGCAATCAATAAGATTTTTGATGATGAAACTTTTGCGGTTGAAAATCAAGCGATAAAGCGCGGTCTTGCAAGATCATCCATTGTTCTTGGTCAGCTTTCAAGAGTTGAGAGTGAAAGGGCAGAGAGTTTGATTGAAAATATGAATAATCTTTCATCAAAGTTGAACAGCATTGAAGCAAAAATTCAAGACAAAAGGACAGAGCTTGACAAAGCTCTTGAAAACCTCGACATTGAAAAAGCTGAAAAAATTGAAGAATCTATTCAGAAGGCTTATGAAGATTTTCAGGATGCATATGATGAGGTGGTTGAGTTCAACAATAATGTAAAAAAACTTGAAGCTGAGTATAAAATCAAATATGAAAAAGAAAAAGCAGCCTTTAAGGAAGATATTCTTGAGCTCACACAATATGGTTATGATGAATACAGAAAAAAGCTTGAAATGTCAAAGTATAATTATATGGTGTCATATTTGTCCCAATTTAACAAAGATGAGGCATTTGAAATCTTTTTCCGTAATTCAAATTTTAAAGAACTTTTGGGAGATAATTATCAAAAAGTTGTTGACTACTTATATAATCGCACGTAATTAATCAAAAAAATAATTTATGCAAAATGATGCATTTGGGGGTTAAAATGATGTGTTATTTTGTTTTTTGTTGGAGGTAAAAAATGACACTTAAGGACAAAATGAAAACGTATAATTTTTGGATCAGTTTGGTGAGTGCTGTTTTGCTGCTTGTGAGAATTATTGGTGACAAATATGGCTTTGCAGTTGATGCTGGGCTTGTGATGGACATCACAACAGGTGTGTGTGGAATTTTTGTGATTTTGGGAATTATTTCAGCTCCATCCAAGAATCAAGAGACAAAGAACTCATCATGTCAAACTGACAATCAAGGTGAAAATATAAATGAATCTGCTGAAAATCAAGCAGAAAAGGGGGAAGAAAAAGTGGAAAATCAAACACAAAACACAATTGGGAGATTTCAAAATGTTTTGGAGGCAATGAAACAAAAAGCGCAAAACAATGCTGCTGAAGTTCAAAAAGTGGTGTTGGAATCTCAAAATGAGATTGAAATTGTTAAAAATTTGATTGATGATGTTGTTGATGTGGAGGGTGATGTTGAAACCGTTTCATCAGCTTCAATTGAAGAACCAGTGATTGAAATTGAAGAACCAAGTGGAGAAGTTTGCAATGAGGGAAGTGTTGTTGCAGCTGATCATGTTGAGGATGGAAACTTGGCTTGTGAAAATAATGGACAACCAGATGAGTTGATTGATCAAGAAACTGAAGAGCATGGAGAAGAATCTGTGGCAGAATCTCAATCATTAGAAACACAATCTGTTGCTGATGATCTTGAAAAATTGATTTCTGAGCTTTCATACCACGAGAAACAAGATCTCATTGAAATGCTTCAGCGTTGATTTGTTTGTTTTAAATTTTATGTTCTATATTTTTCTTATCAAATAAATAATAACATTAAACACTTGATTTTTTTTGATCTTTAGTATATTATATTAATATCGGTAAAAGTGTTTACCACAGTTTACAAATATTTCGAAAAGGAAATAATTTTATGGCATTCAAGAATTCATTGAAGCTTTTGGCTTCTAACTTTAGTGTTGTTTGGAAACATCTTGTTTATGTTTTGATCACCACTTTGATCTCTGTGGGACTTGTTCTTGCTTTTGCAAATCCAGTGATTGAGGTTTTGAGAGAAAGCGGTTGGATTGGCACTGCGTCTGGTCTCATCAAAACGCTTTACACCGAACCAATTGCGATCTTTGATGTTGTCAAAGAGCTTGCGCTCACATTCTTTGGAGTGATTTATGCAAGTTTTCCAAGCATTTGGTTCAGTGTGATTGGACTTGTTCTTTGTGGCTATTTTGTGCCAACGTTTCTTGCAGGAATTGGATTTTACAATGTGACTTCTGTTGTTCAAAAACAAATGACAAGTTTGCTTTGTGTGGGTTACACACAAAACATGATTTCAACACTCAAATCAAGCACAAAGTATTCACTTATGAAAATTGCCATAAAAATTCCTTTCGATTTGGTGAAACTCTTTTTGATTGTGAGCTTTTTCAGGCTTTCAACATCATTTTTCACAAACTTGATCTTTTTGTCACTTTTGACACTTGGGCTTATTTTGGTTTCTGGTCTTGAGATTACATCAATTGCAGCTTTCGCTCCTTGCATGGTTGACATTGGTGGAAACCCATTCAGGTCTTTTTCAAAATCAATTGTGCCTGTGTTCAAAAAGTTCATGAAGACATATTCAAATGCAATTGTGATCACTCTTTGCAGTGTGCTTGTGAACATGCTTCTTGGTGTGTTCACTGTCTTTTCATCACTGCTTGTGACAATTCCTGCAAGTGCGGTGTTTGTTGCAATCTTTGGAAATGTGGTTTATTTGTCTTCAAATCAAAAGAGATATTACCTTTCAAAATCAATTATTGTGAATCCAAGCAACGATGAAAACAAGCTTGACACAAAGCATCAAACTGGTGTGTAAGCAAACAAAAAATTAACCGAAAAATTTAACAAAAACAAGGAAAATATAGAACATGAATAACAATAATGAAAAACAAATTATGGACAGAATTGACAAGTTTTTGGCGTCCGCTGAAAAGAAGCCTGCTTCTGCTCCTGAATTCAAAAAGAAAATCATAACTGACACAATGGTTGGCAAAACAGCAACTTTTGGTGGCAGATCATCTGGTGGAAGAAAAAAACAAAACAGGGGAAATCAAAAGCAAAACAAAAGCAATGTTTCAAAAGTGATTGTTCCAGATCTCACTGTTGATGACGAAATTATCAAATCAAAGAACCAATTCAAAAAAGGCAAGAATGCGCTCAGAGTTGTGTTTCTTGGCGGAATTGGTGAAATTGGCAAAAACATGACTGCTCTTGAATTTGGTGACGACATCATCATCATTGACTGTGGTCTTGCATTCCCAGGGGAAGACATGCCAGGTGTGGATCTTGTGATTCCTGACTTCACTTATGTTAAGCAAAACTATGACAAGATTCGAGGAATTGTCATCACTCATGGTCACGAAGACCACATTGGTGCACTTCCTTATCTTTTGAAAGATCACAAAATTCCTGTGTTTGGAAGCAAAATGGCTCTCACTCTTCTTGACAACAAATTCCGTGAGCACAAAATCACAGGCATCAAGCAAACAGTTGTGAAGCCAAGAGTTCAAGTGTCTCTTGGTGTTTTCACTGTGGAGTTTGTGAAAGTGAATCACTCAATCCCTGGGGCTTATGCTCTTGCAATCACAACACCTCTTGGAATTGTCTTCCATACGGGCGACTTCAAAATTGACTTTGAGCCAATTGATGGTGCGATGATTGATCTTCCAAGAATTGCTGAAATTGGAAGAAAGGGTGTCAAGCTTTTGATGTGTGAAAGCACAAACGTTGAAAGACCTGGTTACACCATGAGTGAATCATCAGTTGGTGCAAAACTCGAAAGGATTTTCATTGATAACAAAGACAGAAGAATTTTTGTTGCAACTTTCTCATCAAACATTTATCGTATTCAACAAATTCTTGATCTTGCAATCAAATATGATCGAAAGGTCGCTGTTGTTGGAAGAAGTATGATCAACAACATTGATGCAGGAATGAAGATTGGTGAGTTCAGGTTCGACAAGAATTTGTTTGTTGACATTGAAAAAGTTGGATCAATGGAAGACAAGCATGTGCTTGTGCTTTCAACAGGCAGTCAGGGTGAGCCAATGAGCGCACTTTCTCGTCTTGCTTCTGGTGAGTTCACAAAAGTTGAAATTGGTGACAATGACACAGTAATCTTTTCATCAAC
>JAFTJJ010000064.1 GCA_017456465.1 Clostridia bacterium
ATGTTTCTGTTTGGTTGACATAATCACCATATTCAACCAAATATTTTTCTTCCGAATATTTCTCGTTCATCAAAACACCAGACTTGTATGTCTGCTTCACTGCAGTAATTTCATAGGTCTGCTTGTCAAACTGAACAGCCACTTTGATGTCAGCTTTTGCACCAACAATCACCAGCCTGAGTGTGTTAATTCCATTTGTCTCATCATATTCACTCGTGTCGATTTGCAAGCCCTCAAAATATGCATTTGCTTCAACAATCATTTGAGTCGATCCATCAGAGCCGACCCAAATCATGCGATCTTCAGAATCCCAAATAAGATTGATTGTTGCATAATGAATCACATTGTCCGCATCAGTGTTCGTGATTGTGAGACTCTTGATCTTATACCCCTCATTAGGAATTGCATCAATCACAAAATATCTTGTGCTTTTAACTCCCGCATAAGTTGCTTCATTGTCTTGAGATGTTCCAAAAACAAATGATCCATTCGATGCGACATTGCCAGTCAAACCTTCACCACCAACATAACCGTTTGATCCTTGTGCAATGACAAAATCAAACACCTTTGGTCTGTATGCTGCATAAAGCACATATTTCCCACCAGCTGCATCCTTGTTTTCTTCAAACGTTTCAAAAGCATTGTTGTCAAAAGAGAACGCCTCAAGCACACCACTTGTCACTTTTGATGCAGTTGGAACATAAGAACTGCCAACTCCACTTTCACCATTGTCGTTTTTAAATGACCAACCAGCAAATTCATAAACACTCGACTTCACTGAAAGCAATTCGACAGTCTTGTCAAACTCAATTTGAATTCCAACACTTGCCACATACTCTCCATCAAAATCAAATGTCACACCTGTTTGACCATATCCATAAAGTCCAGTGTTTGCAAGATCAAGGAAAATTGTGAATGATTGAACTTCCCACTTTGCATAAAGCTTGATTGTCTTTGCCTCATCATCCACACCATTCACAGCTTCAAATGCGTCATAAAGGTTTTTGTTAAATGTCGTATTTGCTCCAGTCCCTGCATTTCCTCCAGAACTTATCTTTTGACCTTCACACGCTTGATCCAAGAACCAACCACCAAATGTGTAACCGTTTCTTGAAATTGCCGGCAATGCATTTGCAAACTCACTGTCAAAAGTGATTTTGTATTCATCAGCCGTTTCTGGATCGCTTGATCCTGTCCCCTTGTTCTCATCAAAATCCACAGTGTACTCAATGGCTCTCCAAATTGCATGAAGCGTGATCACATTTTCATCATCTGCATTTTGTGCATTGACATAATCCTTGTCTTCAATAAATCCGTCTTTTTCAGGAACAATGTCAGAAGCGTCCAAAGATGTGCTCCATCCAATGAACACATAACCATCTCTCCTTGCTCCTGCCAAATCCTTCACTTTCTTGTTTTCACCTTCAACTGTTGGATCATAGCCATAAAAATGGTCGTGATATAATTTGTCTCCATTTGCAAGCGTTGTTGCTGATTCGATAAGCTCGCCTTCAGTTGACCCTGTGCCATTATTAAGATCATAAGCAATTTCTAACTCTCCTGCTGCCCAAACAGCATAAAGCGTGATCTCATCACCGTGATCTGGATTTGTGCCATCTGCACTCATGATGTTTCCTGTTGCAGCAACATCATCAAATGCCACAAAATCCACTTTTGATCTTGTAAAAATCTCTCCATTTTTAACGTTTTCATTAGCCACAAGAGAATATCCAAGAAATTTATAGCCAGCTTTCTTCACACTGTCAAAAGCACGCTCATTCAATTCAGATTTCACATTGTGAATCTTGCTTGATTTTTGAACCGTTACATCGAACACTCCACCATTTGGATCATATGAGATTTCATACTCTGTGGCTTTTTGTGAAACTTCAATCAAAATGTATTTTTGATCAAGATCACTGGCAACAACTTCAATGTTTTGTCCGTCTTTAATGTCACCTTCAAAAATTGGATTGCCGATTTTTGTTGTTCCGAGTGAGTCAACATACCACACTTTGGCTGATGGTGAATGATAACCATTTGTTTGAGAAACTGTAAGCATAAGTTTTTTCCCAAAGAACACAGCTTTCACACCATCAACCGACCCACTCGCAGCACTTCGATCATATATCATGCTTCCCGTTTGACTTCTTCCAAACACCGCAGAAAAACTTGCAGAAAAACCAGTGGTTTCTGTGTTGTTTGAATATTGACTTCCATCTCCAATGTTCCACTCGTCCCTGAAATCCTCTCCACCAATCCCAAGCTTGCTTGAAAGAATAACTCTTCTTGATTGACTCATAGTCAAAATCACAGTCTGATGATCACCTGAAAGGTATTCAATTCCTTGAACAAAACTTTTGCCTGATGGAACAGTCAAAGTCACCCCTTCAATCGGTGTAATAACTCCAGCAGATTTTGAGAACATTTCAATCAAATCTGATCCCTTTGCCGATGAAATTATTGTTGAATATTCATCTTCCACAACTGTCGAAACTTTTGTTTTCACACTTGTTTCCATGATTGCAATTGTGAAAATATATTGCACAGTTTGTTGACCAGCTTCACCAGTCACTTTCTTTTGCACAGTCAAAGCGCTTGAATCAATTTCAAAGGTCTTTACCTCATCGCTTGCGCCACTTTTGACAACAAGTTCGATTGACGCAATCATTTTTGAAATCATGTCTGTTGCAATTGTTCCAGACTGTGTTGCACGAGCAAAATACTCCTCAACATCACTGGCAGCAGAACCAAGAACACTGTCATAACTGTCACCGCGCGCATTAACAAAAGTCTTCACAGCTTCTTCTTCGGCCACCACTTGCACAAATTTAATTTCTGAAAACATCACGGTCACCGTGAAATCATCCCACGCACCAAAGATTGCAAAAGCAAATTCTCCATTTTCTGAATTTACAACATTTTCTTCATTCAGAAGATAAAAACATCCAAGAACTTTGTTCGATGAACCATCATTAAGCACATAGGCTCTGGTCAAAGAAGCAATCCCCTCCGCAAAATAAACACTGCCTGCACTTTCATCAAGAGTCATTTCACCATTTTTCAAAATGGTGTAAGTGACTCCATTATACAAAACATCAATTTGTTTCAAATATTGTCCTTTCCCTGGTTTTGCATAAAAATATGTTGGTTCCACTCCAACTTTGCCCCCGTCAAACATTGACAAGTAACCATTTGTAACATGCACACCACTTGCATTTGCAATTGCATTCCCAGTCGCAGACACAATTGGTGCAGCACCATAAGCAAATGTGTTGTTGACGTTTGCAGATTTGTTCCCCGCATCATCAACCACAAAAGTTCCCACTCTTTCATTGTGTGCAATTTCCGCAAAACTTGCCGAAAAATGAATGTTGGATTTTGCTCTTGTGACAATCATAACACCCATGCCATCAATTGTGTTGATGTCGTCACCATTTTCATTAAAGAGCTCAGACGTTACAGGTTCAAAAATGAAAAGCTGTGCGGTGTTATAAGCCCCTGTTGCATTCGCAAGCGGAAGTTTTTGATTTTCTCTGCTTCCGGTTAAAAGAGGGTATATTTCAATTTCATAGTTCACATCATCAGCAAACAACTCATCACTTGCCTTGGTTGAAAATCCAAAATATTTTTCTCCCACAACGCCATAGCCCTCATCATATGTCGCGTTTCCACGCTCAATGATTGCCGCCCTGAATCTTCGTGCGTTTGTGATTAAAATCTCAGAAGCACTCACCGATTTGTCAAACTCCAAAATGCTTGTGCTTTGCGACCATGTGTTTTGAAGTGTTGGATTTGACCCCTCGTAATCTGCCTTCAAAACCCAACCGCCATCAGGCATCAAAACCTCACAAAGATTGTTGCCATCAAGAACATACATTTTGAGAACTGCTGACACACTTGAAATTGACAAACTGTAGTTCCCTGCATCAGCTGAAACATAATCAAACCCAAAAACAAATTCAATGCCAAAAGCATACTCAGTGCCTGCAGCAATTGTCAAAATTCGTGTTGCATAGGCACTTCCATTCCAATATCTCACCGCCATTTCAACACTGCCAGATCCTTGCACAGTGTCAGTCCCAAGCTGAACAAAGAAGTTCACATTTCTCACAAATTCAGTCATCATTCTGAATTGTGTGCCATCCATGACAATGTTTGGATCACTTCCCACAAATCCAGTGCTCTTTGCAATCATCTCCAAAATGTCATCCTTGTGGATGTTTTGCAAAAAGCCACCTTCATCACTTGACAAAGTTGACAGCACCGTGCCTTCTGCACTTTGATTGTCTTTTTTCACAATCTCAACACAACCATCATCAGTATCGTCAAAGTTGAAGTCAACATTCGCCATCTTTGCGTCAAAACTTGCACTTGTCACACTTGATGAACAAACAACAACCTCATTGTTTTGAGATCCCTCCAAATCTGAAACTGCTGCAAAATCTGGCGATTCCACAACACCCTCAGATCCGTCATTTTCACCACCAATTGACAAATTCTTGTCTGAAAAATGAATCAAGATTTCACCCGCAACAAATGACCATTCACCATTATTGCTTGCAAAAGCAATTGCTCCAACAGGACAGTTTGAAAGCGTAATTTCATAAAGTGTGTAATGTCTGTCAGTGCCTGGATCATACTCTGCTTCCGTTGCACGCATTACCACACTTGTTTCAATATTGGCATTCGTTAATGGATTATCACCAAATTCTCCACCCGTCTGCTTTTCACTGTTCCAAGCAGACGCTGTCCACACTTCAGTTTCACTCGTATTCAATCCAAGAGAATAGTTGTTCCAAACAAAAGAAATTCTGTCAATATAATAATGATCAACTTTGAGTGTAATTTCAATTGTTCTGTTTGCAGAACCAATGCCCGCTTCACCGCCATGAACAATTCCAGTTACAATGTCGCCACTCACAGAATGTGACACACTTTCAACAACAAAACCGTTGTTGGCAATTGTGTAAGCATAGTCGTCAACCTTATCGCCAGAAAGCTCAACATCAAAATCAAAATCAACAGGCTTTGCTTCAAAAACAGCATAAAGTTCAATTGTTCCATCAAGCTTTCCGTCATCTTCATCATAGTCTGGAATCTTGCCAGCAGGTTCTCTGCCTCCACTTGTATCAAAAGAATTTCCTTTTGCAGTGAACCATCCCTTGAATTCATAAACCGCTTTGAGATGATCATTCAAAACAACAGAATTTTGACCAACAACAAAACTTGCCGCAATCAATGCACCGTTTTGATACAAATTGCCAAAACTTGGATTGCCACTGCCATCAACAAATCTTGCAATTGATGAATATGTTTTGAACAAACCTCCAGAGGCCGCAACGCCGCTCATTGCTGTCATTGTTCCATTTTGGTCAACTTGATAAACCACATCATATCCAATTGTTGTCACATCCTCTGGTCCTTTCCCGTTTGGAACAGACAGAGTCGTACCAATCACATGACCACCATCATCAAAAAACAACTTGAATCCCTCAGTTGCATTGTGAAGGAATTTCAAATTATATTCCTTGTCTGTATAGGCCGCTTTGATGTAGTTCGTGTGTCCTGCATCACCAAGATCATTCACTTTTGTTGTGCACGCCGCCCCACTCGCACCAAGAGCGGCATAGATTTCATCGTTATTGCCATTTGCAAATTTCGTAATTTGGAAACCAATGTTTGTGTATGTCTCCATAACAAACGTTGGATAAGCATTGGCGATGCTCAATGCATAATACGCCGCTGCCTCAGCAGTGTTCACAGCATTTGCATCAAACTCAGCGTTTTCACCAACAGCTTTCTTATACATGCTTTGATAATATTTGTTCATTGCAACCACAAGCGTGTCTGTTCTGTTTGGATCATATTCCACTGCAAACGAAATGCCGTTTGACATCACACTCTTGTCAAATCTGAGTGATGTCACTTCCCCACTGTAATCAACTCCAAGAGAAATATTTTTCCCAACAGTTTCACTTTCATCCAACGCCTTGAGCCATTCCCCCGCATCACTGTCAGCTGCCAAACCAGAAAATTTAACAATCACACTGCCCACGCCAACAATTGTGTTGGCCTCACCAGCATCTTTCACAAAATCCCCGTCACCATCAACCCAACCATCTCGATAATCAAACTTAAATGAATGAGTTTTTGGCGTCAGCGGTATGTAAAGAGATATTGTTTTTGATTTTTGGTTAACAGTAGATTTAATTGCATCATGAACAGCCGATTCAAAACCACTGCCAAGATAAGCAGATTCTGCATCCTCAAAATAGACAGCATTTGGACGAACCAAGTTTCCACCATCATCTGTCCTGAGTTTTGGATTTCCATTTTCATCACTAACTGGTTTTCCGTCACTGTCATATTCTTGCAATCCACAACTCAGTTTTCCATCCTCATCAATTGTCCAAACACCTGTCTCAGCATAAATTTCCCAGTCGTGTGTTCCCTGCGTCACAATATCATAACTTGAAGCATTGTCGTTCAAAACCCTATTTAATTCCTTCGCAAACGCTTCACCTGATTTTACTGGAGAATTTACAAAAAATCCAAAAGCTGCCGTTTGCCTGTAAACTGGCAAAGCATCTTTTGTGCCCACAGAGTTCTGCATTCCCATAAGTTTGTCTTCACCAGCAGTTCTTTGCGTTCTTATTGTAACCGTTGTAAGAGTTTTTGGAGATTCACCACCCAAAACTCCTGAAATGTTGTTGTAAACAAGCTTCACATCAATTTCATATTCGATTGGCTGAACAACAACTGTAACATTCCTAATTGCTGACCACATTGCCTCTCTTTCATTTGTGCTATTAAATCCATAAGTTTGACTAAAATTCAGACAATATCCAAAACAATCCCCTGTCTTCCATGTCCCCTTTTGATCAACTTTATAGCCCCCAATCTCTCCGTCAACATATTGCCATATTTGATTATCAGAGGTTTCATTATTAATGTTTAATCCAGTTTCACTTGCCCATTTTCCAACTTGCCACAAAATATCTGCTGTTAAAGCTTGCTTAAA
>JAFTJJ010000009.1 GCA_017456465.1 Clostridia bacterium
CAACAAGAGCCTCATCCGAAAGACACTCCACCGAAGCATAAAAATTGTTCAGATCCGCATGCAAAACATATCTCATAACACAATCATTATAACACCAAAAGATTTTTAGAACAAGTGTTTGAAAAATGTTTTGGTAATAAAAAAATAGAGAAAATTACACTTTCTCTATTTCTTCTTTTCTTTCGCATTCATTTACGCAAGAGTTAAGCACAAATCCTGCATAATCCATAAGCTTCTGTGTCGGAATTTCTGCAAAAAATGTTGTTTTGCCTTTGTGTTTGTCACACAAAATATAATTCTCTCCAGATTTAACAGCACGAACAGGATGAACAACAGAATTTCTGAGATGATTCAAAAAACTTTCCACATCCCTTTCAGAAATCACTGTTTCTGTTCCAAACACACTGTCAATTGATGTACTTCGCACAGTGTCTGAAATCCCAAACCTTTCAGGGATATAGTTAAAACAATAATTAAAATATGATCTCTCAACAAATTCTTGAATTTCATCAAAAACATAAGGCACAGCTGTTCCCATAAGATTCTTGGCAAAACCACCTTGAGATTTTGATTTCAAATTCCTCATCATCATATATGTAAAATAATAAGGATAAAAGTTATTGTTTCGATCATCAATTCGGATCGAAATAACTTCAGTTATTGCTTTTTTTCTTTGATCTATTGTCAAATCTTCAATCTCAGATGAAAACAAATAATCGGTAATTGCACTCAAGAAATCATTGAACTTGTGAACAGTATAAAACAAATCAATTTCTTCTTCCTCAAGCACTTCAAGTCCAGCATAAGACAATATGTCCAAAACACGCTTTTGATCATCTTTTGTCATATTGTTGCCAACATTTGTCTCAATTTCAACAACCAAACTCAAAGCATTCAGCCTTCCAATCAAAGAGAGCTTTTTCCCACTCTCAATATGCTTTCTCATATTGTCAAGAAAATCTCTCGTCTCCTTTTGCAGCTTAATTTTCGGTTTATCACCAAGAGTCATATTGTTCTTGCACAGTACTGAAAACGCAGTATCAAATGGATATGATCCAAGCAAATTAATTCTGTGATCTGCATTTTCAGAACTCGAATTTTCCGCAAGTCCCCACAAACTTTCAGGAAGTCCCGCAAAAAAATTCATTGGCATGTCAACAACAAAAGAGCCACGATAATGATTGAGTTTTATTTGTTGATTTTCAAAATCATACTCAAACTTTGAGTGTGCAATGCCATTGCGCATATGCTTCAAGAATTTCACATCAAACCTTGGATCAACCCCACCCCAACTTCGCACCTTGACGACATCGTCAAACTCTTTTGTGTCATTCACAAATTCAAAATCTCGGTCGTCAGTGCCATGAGAAATACTTTCAAACACCTTGTCCCAGTCTTGAGAAAAACAGCAAACACTCATTGGAAACAACATGTCAGTGATGTCTTGTTTCGTAATGCTTTCTCCAAAATTATAAAGCTCCGAAATCGATTGGCGAAATTTTCGCCTCAAAAAAAATGCTCTCGAGTCACCATTGTCACATCCATCATATTCTTCAAGGAATTTTTCATTATCAATGTCGTTAATGTTTCTGCTTGCGCTCTCAAGTGCTTTTATTAAATTTTGAAAATGCTCACCAAGCTTCAAAACTTTATCTTTGCTCATGTTTAACTTCCTCACCATTCCCAGAATAATTTCATTGTATCACACAGATTTAAATTTTTCAATACAAAAGGTGCATTGCATTACTGCAAGCACCTTGAAAAATTTAATCCCGAATTTATCAATTGATGAATCTTATTCCATCGAGTCAAAAATGTTGACATAGTCATCAAAAAGTTTGAATGCACTTTTGTATGTTTTGTTATCTGTTATGTCAACGTCAGCAAGCTTCAAAATGTCAACAGGATCTTTTGTTGATCCAGCACTGAGAAATTTCAAATAATAATTTTTGACATAGTCTTCGCCACGCTCCAAAATGTTTGAAACAATTGAACAGGCCGCCACAAATCCCGTCGCATATTTGTAAACATAAAATGGTCTGTAAAAATGTGGAATTCTGCTCCATTCAACATTGGCATTTTCAAGAAGTATCACATCTTCGCCAAAATATTTTTTTTGCAGTTTTCCATATTCAAAATTGAGTGTTTCATATGTAATCGGAACTCGATTCTTTGTCGCTCCATGCACAAAAAGCTCAAACTCAGTAAACATTGTTTGTCTGAAAACTGTTGCATAGAACGTGCTCAAAAAGTTTGCTATGTATGACTTTCTCTCATCATCAGATTCAGCCGTTTTTTCCATGTATCTGAAAAGCAAAATTTCATTGACCGTCGAAGCAATTTCTGCAACAAAAATATCATAACCTGCTTTTTCAAAACATTGATTTGTTTGTGACAAATATGTATGCACTGAGTGTCCCATCTCATGAGCAAGTGTTGACACATCATTAAATGTTCCATTAAAATTCAAGAGAATGTATGGAAGTTTCCCATAACACCCCACTGAGAAACCACCGCCACCCTTGTTTTCTGTTGGATAAACATCAATTGTTCTGCTGTCAACAAGTTTATTCACTGTGGCAAGATAATTTGAGCCAAGTGGAGAAAGTGCTTTTTTCACAATGCTGACAGATTCATCAAAACCATAAAGTCTGTGCTTTTCCGCACTTGTCACGGGAGCATACACATCAATGTTGTGAAATACATCAAGCCCCAACTTTTTTTTGAGAACTTTTGCATATGCATAAAAACTTTCCAGATTGTTGTTCACATGATGAACAATACCGTCCAAAACATCTCTCTTAATTCGTGATGAAAATAATCTGCTTTGAACTGTGTCATCAAATTTTCTAAACTCTGACATAACATCGCAGTACTTAAGGAAACTAATAAAATTCTCTGAAATTGTGAGATTCATGTCCTTAAATCCCTTATGAAGAACCTCAAAGGCATCTTTCCTTACTCGCTGATTCTTGTCATGAGCAAAAAGGTTATAGTTGTCATTTGTGATTGTTACTTCTTCACCACTTTCGAGCTTAATTTTGCCAAACTTAATTTCAATGTCATCAAGCTTTGAGAATATTTCACTAAAATTTGCAAATGACCCAATTTTTGTAAGCATTTTCTCTTGTGTCTCATCAAGCGTATGTTTTTTTTCATCTTTAAGATACAAAATTGCCCTGTCAAATTCACTAAATTCTGGATCTTGCATCAAATCATTCAAAAAGCCATCATCCAATTTTGAAAGTTCAACATCAATGAATGCAGTTTCTGCACCATAGTCACTCAAAAAGTTGTCAAGCACAGCAATATCTTCAAGTGCAGACTTGTCTGTACCGTCAGTCTCTTTTCTGAGCATCAACCAAACCTCCATTTTTTCCAAAATCATTGAAAGTTCTGAAGATTTTCTAAACTCATCCAAAATAACATCTCGACTGTTAAGACGACCTCTAAACTTCAACATTTCACGGCAAAGCTCTTTGACTCTTTCAAAATCCCTGTCATAGTCTTCATGAGATGCATAAAGCATGGACAGATCCCATTTATATTTTTCATCAACTTCACTTCTTTTTTTCATGTTTGTCTCCCATATTTATTGTGATCGTATTATATCACACCCCAAATCCACTTGCAATAAAAAACGCCCCGTCAATTCATCATTGAGAGAGCGTTTTATGCATAAATTTGTATTTAAGCCTTATTTTGATACTCTGTCATCTCTGAAGAGTCTTGTTCTTCTGACGATGAGTTGAACCAAAAGCCAAATACCTGCAAGACCCACAATCACATAGATAATTCTGGCAAATACACCAACACCAAAAATCCATGTCACAAGATTCCATGAAAAGATGCCAACCAAGAGCCAGTTGAGTGATCCAATGATTGAAAGTACAAGTGCAATAATGTTTGCAATGATCATATCTTTTTTCTCCTTCTTTTTTTCTTAGTTTGCGCGTGAAATCAAAAATAATACATCAAAAGAAGAAAAAAACCCAAGACAAAGTCCTGGGAAAAAGTTTTTTTAAAAAATAAAAATTAACCAACGTAGATTGCGTTCAAAATCAAAAATGCAATGCAGAAAACAAGCAAGAGAATTGCATCAATAACAGTGAGTTTTTTGATCACGCCTTGAAGAGATGTTCCCTTATTTCTGTTATAAAAAGTGTCTTGTGTGCCTGTAATAGAAGCACTTCCATTAGCTTCGCCCTTTTGAGCAAGCACTGCAACAATCATGAAAATTGCGCAAATTGAAATTAAAATGGCAAGAACGATTTTGATGATTGGGAAACTTTGTTGAACCCAAATTGGAACTGGTGTTTCAGTTGTTGTTGCGAGCATAAGATTTGTGAATTTATTAAGCATAATTATTTGATCCTCCGTATGTACCGAAACTGATTATATCAAAGACTCGAAAATTTTTCAAGCGATTTTCATTATAGATTAAAATAAGCAATAAGTAAAGCCACTGCAGCAATAAAAATTAGAACAATAATAGTATTTTTGACAATTTTTGGACCAGTCCATTCTTTTTTTGTTCTGGCATCCATCAAAAGTAGCATGAGAAACAAACCAAACAAGAGAATATAAAGCACCGTGAGTTTTTTTTCAGCATCTGTCTGTGCCAGCACAAGCCAAACACTTGAAATTGCTTGAATCATAATTCACTGTTCCCTCCTCTGCTCCAATTTTTATAATAATATTTTACCATGAACTCAAAAATGTGTCAATATGGATGCACGCTTTGTATTAACTTTTGACAATTTTATAAAACTCATAAGGATCAAGTGAAGATCCTCCCACAAGCACCCCATCAACACATTCAAGACTCAAGATTTCACCAGCATTCGAAGGCTTGACACTTCCACCATAAACAATCACTGGTTCAAAATTGTTCTTTGTTGATAACTTCGATTTAATATACTGATGCACAAACTGAATATCTTTCACATCACAAGTTTTTCCTGTTCCAATCGCCCAAATTGGTTCATATGCAATAATTATTTTACTGATATCCACACCTTTTAACGATTCTTTAAGTTGATTTAAAATCACGGATTTTCTCTTCTTTGTTTCTTCCAGTTTTTCACCAACGCAAACAATTGGAACAAGTCCTGCTTCAACTGCAAGTTTGACTTTCTTATTAACTTCACCACTTGTCTCTCCAAGTTTGTTGCGCCTCTCGCTGTGCCCCAAAATCACGTATTTCGCACCAGTGCTTTTAATCATCGTTGCTGAAAGTTCTCCTGTCATGGATCCGTCTCTTTCAATTGCTGAGTCTTGCGCACCAACAAAACAATTCTTTTTTTTATGAATCACACTTGCAAAATTATCAAGTACATAATCAGGTGGACAAATCACAACCGTCCTTTCCCTAGGCAACCTAAAATTTTTAAACGTGTTAATATAATCCATGCATTCATCAAAATTTTTATTCATTTTATAATTTGCAATAATAAATTTTGTCATATTTTGATCCCCATTTAAAGCTTTTTTGTTGAAAAAATAAGAGCAAGAGTTAAAAAAGTTCTTGCTCCTTTAAATTTACTTTATTCTTTGTCTTCAAGCATATCAACTCCAGGAAGTGGAGAACCTTCCAGGAACTTAAGAGTAGCTCCGCCACCAGTTGAAAGATGAGTAACTTTGTCAGCGAAACCAAGTTCTCTGATCGCAGCCACACTGTCACCACCACCAATCACACTCACAGCACTGCTTTTTGCCACTGCTTTTGCAATTGTTTTTGTCCCAGCTTGGAATTTTTTAAATTCATAAACTCCCATCGGTCCATTCCAAACAATAGTCTTGGCATTTTTGATTTCTTTTTTGAAAATCTTTGCTGTCTTTCTTCCAATGTCCATTCCCTGAAATTCAGCAGGAACAACAAATGAAGGAACAGTTTTGGCTTTTGCGTCAGGAGCGAATTCTTTTGAAACCACAGTGTCCACAGGAAGCACGATCTTAACATTCTTCTTTTCTGCAAGTGCAAGAATGTTTTTTGCAACCTCAATCTTGTCTTTTTCATATCTGCTCATTCCAATGTTTCCACCTTGTGCAACAATGAATGTGTTTGCCATAGCTCCACCAATCAAAATTACACTTGCCTTGTCAATAAGCTTTGTAATGACACCAATCTTGTCAGAAACCTTTGCTCCACCAAGAATAACAACAAATGGCTGTTCAGGATTTCCTGTCACTTTGCTGAGTGCCCTAATTTCACCACCCATCAAAAAACCTGCAACTGCTGGAATGTGGTTTGCAACACCAGCTGTTGATGCATGCGCCCTGTGAGCAGTTCCAAAAGCATCATTCACAAACACATCGGCAAGCTTTGCAAGGTCACGAGCAAACATGTCATCATTTTGCTCCTCTTCAGGATAAAATCTGATGTTCTCAAGCATCACAATCTCCCCGTCTGCCATTTCAGAAATAAGCTTATTTGCTGACTCTCCAATGGCATCACTTGCAAATTTGACAGGAATCCCCAAAATCTCAGAAAGCCTTCTTGCAACAGGGGCAAGTGAATACTTTGGATTGAACATTCCCTTTGGCCTTCCAAGATGTGAACAAATAATTACTTTTGCTTTTTGATGCAACAAATAATTGATTGTTGGCAATGTCGCCATAATTCTTGTGTCATCAGTGATCTTGAGTGATTCATCCATTGGAACATTGAAATCAACCCTCAAAAGCACTTTTTTGCCAGCAACATCAATATCTTTGAAAGTCTTTTTATCCATATCTAAAAAATCTCCTTTTTGTAAAAGTAGAACAATATTCTATTAACTTTATACAATTTTATCAAAAATAACGAACACATGTCAATTGAACAAAGACAGAAACAATGTGCAAATATTAAAATTTATTGAAAAAATCATTAATTATGCAAAAAATTTCATCAAAATTGCTCGCTTTCATAATTTCAGTCTTGACTTTTGTACTGCCAGCCAAACCTTTCAAAAAAAACATAATGTGCGCGCGCGACTCCAAAAGAGCTCGTTTTTCTGGAAAATATTCTTTCATATACTCAAGATAACAAGTGACTATTTCTTTGCGAGATTTTTGATTTTTAATCCCCTTGATTTCAGAAAAAATTTGAGGATTTCCTAGTGCACCTCTCCCAATCATTACACCATCTGCCCCAGTCTCATCAATTATTCTTTCAAAATCTTCTTTTGAGTTGCAGTCACCGTTCGCAATTACTGGAATGTTCACAGCTTTTTTGCAATCAGCAATAATACCCATATCAGCTCTGCCCGAATATCCTTGTTCTGTTGTTCTTCCATGAATTGTGATTGCAGAAGCACCAGCATTTTCACACATTTTGGCAAACTCAACTGCAACAATATTGTCCTTTGTGTAACCAATTCTAAATTTCACAGTCACAGGTCTTGGAAAAGCCGCTTCAACTGCAGATTTAATAATTTTCTTTGCAAGGTCCATGTCTTTCAACAGCGCAGACCCCTCGCCGTTTGACACAATCTTGGGTGCTGGACACCCCATATTGATGTCAATAATATCAAATTTGTCAAAAATTGGAAGCTTGATCGCCTCTGCAATCACATCTGGATCACTTCCAAAAATTTGGCAAGCACAAGGAACTTCACACTCATGCGTGTCCAAAATCTCAAATGTCTTTTCATTGCCAAAAAGACACGCCTTCGCACTAACCATTTCCGTGGTCGCAAGACTTGCCCCCATTTCTCTTGCTTGCCTTCTAAATGGAAGAGAAGTAAACCCTGCCATTGGCGCAAGTAAAACATTTCCCTCAAGTTCAATATTACCAATTTTCAAATTCTTCATGGCAATATTATAATATTTTTTCACTACTTATTCAACTGCTTTTTTATTCTTTTTGATTGCAATGTTGACAAAAAGTTATTTATCTCTTTTTTGTACATCATATAGTACACCACCAACACAACCACAAAAACTGCAATTAGACTCAAAATCAGTGCAATTTTCCCACTCGCAAATGCCAATATCACTTTTTTTGTGATCAAACTGCCAGCAAAAATCAACACACACCCCGAAAGAATTTTCATGAGTTCACTCTTCATAACAAACTTATAGTTTTTCAGAATTATAGAAAGATTGATAACAGCAGCCACACCATAACAAACCGCTGATGAAATTTCTGCTGCAAAAATCGAAACCCCGCGAGGAATCAACAAACATGTTAAACAAATTTTGAATAAAGCACCAACAAAAAGAGAAAGTGCAGGAACATAATTTTTTCCAAGTCCTTGCAAAAAACTTGCAGTAACTTGAACAAGAGATAGAGATATTGCACTAAAAGCCCCAAACCCAAGTAACCTTGCGCTTATGCTTGATTGAACATCAGTCAAACTTGCTCCATATAAAAAATCAATAATCCAATCTCCAAAAACCATCATTATGATACTGCAAGGCAAAATAATCGCAAACGTCAAAACAAGCGAAAGCGACATGTGTTTTTGTGTTTTCAGTTTGTTTTTTTCAGCACATGTCCTGCTCGCAAGTGGAACAATTGCTGTGCCAATCGCAAGAGAAAAAACAACTGGCATATTCACAATTGCCCCAACAACACCCGAAGCCAGTCCAAACAAACTTGTTGCTTCTTCCACACTGTTCCCCACACTTTGGAGCAAATTCACAATCAAAGTGCTGTCAACAAACATGCATGCGGGCATGATAAGTGATCCGATCGTAATTGGGAGTGACAATGCCAATATTTGCCTAATATAAAATTTATTTGTGTTTTTTTCATCTATTATTAATGATTTTTTACACTTTTTATTAAAAATTATATAATACACAAACATAAACACAAGTGTAATAACTTCACTCAAAAGCACACCAATGACTGCACCAAGTGCCGCCATCCCTGTTCCCAAAGATGAAAATATTTTTGCAAGCAAAAGTCCAAAAAATAATTTTGCAGATTGCTCAACAATCATTGACACACTTGATGGAACCATGTCTTCATTGCCCTGAAAAAACCCTTTAAATCCGGAAATAAGCCCAACAATCACAACTGCAGGAGCAATTGCAATATAAAGTTCAGAGGCTTGCTCATTCCCCTGAATTTCTGCAATTTTTGATCCAAATATCCATAAAAATACTGCACACACTACTGAAAACAAAAAAAGTAAACAAAGCGAAATCTTAAGAATTGTTTTTGAACTTTGGATTTTACCTCTTTGATTATATTCAGCAATAAGCTTTGAGATACTTGCAGGAAATCCAGATGATGACAATGCAAGAAGAAGAGAATAGAGTGGAAAAACCATTTGATACAGCCCCATTCCCTCACTGGTCAGGATGTGAGTAAGCGGTATCCGATAAATTGCGCCAAGAACCTTTGAAATCCCACCAAAGATTCCAAGCAACATTATTCCTCTCACAAATCCTTGTTTTTTCATATGCTTATTTTGTGACAAAACAAAAAAAATATTGCACAAAGTTTAATCTCTGTGCAACATTTATGTTCTATGAAATTTCAACATCAAAACTTATGGTTGTTGACTCAAATTCGTCACTGGCAACCGACGAAAGCCAAAATAAAAGTGTAAAATTTAATCCTTCTGTGCTTGCTGGCAAACTTCCCAACTTCACACTCTGTCCTTCAAAGTTGCATGTGGAGTCATCAACCTCTTTGATGCTCATCCAAATATTTTTACGCTCTTTTTCAAGCTCCAGTTTATCGTTCCCAGTCACCTGAAGATTTTTTATGCTGAAACTGCAAACAGATGCGGATTTAACTTTAAATTTTGCAAAAATGCCTTCACTTCCATTTTGATCTGTGACAGTTACAGGAATCTTTGTGTCTGAGTCAAGCTCACCTGTTACAGGCTTGAGACCCAACTTGACTTCAGAAAACATCAATTTGTTAATTTGCTCTCCCTTCTCATTCGTAACTGTGATGCCACTTGACACAATTATGTTTGGGTTTTCAACCACAACCTTTTCATCCTCATACAAATATGACATAAAACATGAACCAATGATTGAAAACAAAAATATTGAAAGCAATGCACAAACACTGATTGCCGCAGATTTCTTACTGTCCATAAAAAAACTCCTTATGGTCAAATTTTAAACCAATGAGGAGTTTTTTATTCATTTAATCATTAATTATTTGCCAACAGCTCTTATGTCATTAGAGAAAACAAATGAGACATAAATTCCACCAATTAAAACTGCAAAAATTGCAAAGAAAACAATCAAACCAACGGTTGATCTGAAAAATGTCACAATGCTTCCAAGAGTTGTGAGAGTTTTGATTCTGACACCCAAAATGTTGTTAAAATTAACCGGATCATCGTCATCACCTTGAGGAACATTTATTCCATAAGTCGTGTATTCCCTTCCATTTTCAGTGTCCACATATGACTTGACTCTGTGCGTAACAATTTCACCATCACTCAAACGAACAAAAGTAATGTCAGTTCCCGGCTTAATGTCATCAATTGAAAAATTGGTTTTCACCATGATCATATCACCAGGACAAAACTCTGGCACCATGCTGTTTGTCTTCACCAAATATAATGTGTAGCCAAAAAAACTGTTTCCCGTGTTTGGTGAAAAAATAATCACACTGAAAAAAACAAAAATTGGAAGAAGTCCCACCAAGAGGGTCCAAAGAACAGCACGTGAAATCGCCCTTTTGATTCTTTTTTTTCTGAGATTTTTATAGCTTGCCAGTTCGTCCAGTGTGTCTGTTTCTGGAATCAAAATTCCTCTTGATTTTTCGCCATCATCAGAAAAAAGAACGGGCTGCAAAACTGTTCTTTCATTTTCTCCAATAAGATTTTTTTGTTTCTTTTTCATGCAATTTGATTATACCCTCATTAGATATAATTTGTCAAACAATCCACAAAACAAAACTTCAAAACAAAAGGACTGACAGAATGTCAGTCCCTGAAAGTTCTTTTCTCTTATTTCGCCTTGTTTGCCTTTGCAACCATTCTCCAACAAAGAATATTTGCAATGATTGTGGTCACCACAACCCCTGCAAGAAGGATCAATGAAACCAAATTGAATTTAAGCACACACGCACACACAATTGCAACAATAAGGCAAATAAATGAAACAAGAAGGCTTAAAAATAAAGATTTGTTTGCTTTCATAACCAATCTCCTTTTATATTGATATGAACATTATAACATAAATATTAAATAAAATAAATACCTTTTACAAAAAAAGTCAATTATTTTTGACGTCTTTTATCAAGATAAACATCTTTCAGTTTTTCAGCAATCTCAAAAGCCTCCGAGTCTTTTTCAATATTCATGCTTTTCACCTTGTCACAATAAGCTCCGACAATTCTTAAAATTGATGAGATTTTCATTTTCTTGTTTTTTTGAATTAAAACATAAAGAACTGATCCAAAATTTGAAAGATCCTGTTTTGTTATATTTTTTGAAAAGAATTTCAAACAAAGTTTTTCAAAACCAACGACATCAAACTCCAATACTTGCTCATGAAGAATAAGATCCACAAGTCTAAATGCCATGCCATCATCAACCTTTTCCACAATTGGGAACATTTCGATTACATTGCTCACTCTTGTTCTTTCTCTCTTTGAAAGTCTCTGTTTCGTCATGTATGTCCTGTGAACCTTCTCGAGAATATATGAGTAAGTGTCTGTCACGCTTTTTTGTGCTCCATTGCTTGTATAAGAAACAAGTTCAATCAGATTGTCTCCCATTGACCCATCAATAATGTTTGAATCTTCTGCACTAAATCCTTCAGTCCTTCTGAAATTTTCCAACAGACGTCTTCTAATTTTATTTTCTTCTTTTTCAGCTTTCAGCTGCTTCGCAAGCTGTTTCCCCTTTTCTGTTTCTTCCTTGTTTATTCTTGAAAATGTTAAGAAATAAAGATATGCCAGCAACACAGCACTCAAGACTGTCACACCCGCAGGTGAGACAAAAAAACCAATGATTGCGCCAAGCACAGGAACTTGTGCCTTTTGCTTTCCAAGAATAAGTTCAAAAGCAAGTGTTCTTTGAACATTATCTTCTTTTGAATATATGATTTTTTTATCATAATCCACAAGTGAAACTTTGACACTGCCAACTTCACCATTAAGATGATACACAACAACATCACCAATCTCAATCGTTTTAATGTCCGAAACCTTTTCAATGGTGATCATGTCACCAAAACTCGCACCGTAGAAATTACCTGCATCAATGACACCAACAGCTCTTGCACTGCCCATTGCAAGCCCAGATGAGAACATTCCATAATAGCAAAAAATCAACACAAGAAAAAGCGCAATTATCGTGACAATGTTGACTATTTTGCCAGCTGTCACCCTTTTTGCGCCTTGCTCAATGTTCTTAACACTTGTGTTGCTGTCAGACAATGTATTTCTCCTAAAATTTTAAAAATTAAGTAAGATTATTGTCCTTGATGCATCAAGAACAATTTTTTTTGCGATAAGTTTATGTGTAAGTTCTCCCCTTATGTAATCTCTCAGAACTCTGCCCTTGTGATAGCCATGTATCACAAGAATCCCCTGATATGATCGGTCAATTGTGCTTAGCAAATGAATTATATCCGCCTTGGCATCTTGAAGGGTTTTGCCGTGAAGATCAATGGAGTACAAATTTCCATAATCAAGTTCCAAAAACATATCAAAATTTGACACGATTCAACCTCCAAGCCTAAGCATTGTTTGAAAAACCAATTATCCTGTTGCTGCTATCAACAATTGCATCAGTTCTTTTGAATCTTGGATCAAAGTATGTATATGTATAATATGTTACGCCATTTTCTGTATGAGTGCTGTACAAATCTTCAATTGAAAGATCGCCATTACCAAGATAATTTATTGTGAAGCGTCTTGTGCTGCCATCATCCAAAATAAGCCCAAGTTCATTTTCTGGTGGCAAATGAACATTAATCTCCTGAATCGCAGCAGCTGTTGCTGTGTCAGTGATCATAAACAAAAGAATTGTCTTGTTGTTGTCATAATTAAATTCAACAAACCTTGCCTGATCTGAAGGAGCAGCCTCGACAAAACTGGTAACATCCATTGTATGATGATTTGTGAACACAAAACGAACTTTCATATAAATTGAATTTACTCTTGAATTAAGATGAATTTCATCAATCAGAGTCTCCCCATCATAAATGAATTCTGTTCCATGTCCGTCTTGAGAATGTTTATATGAATGAACATAAACACCATCAGAAAAATCTGGTGTGTGACTCAAAACAAGTTGAACATCTTCAATCACATTTCCAACAATGTTTGTTTTAATTATGAAATTTTTAACAACAACATCATTGCCTGTTGAATCTTGTGCAAATGATTGAAGTGTGATGTAATCCATTTGTGACCCAACAACATCTGAGCCAACAGTTGAATTCACAACCACAACAAGCTCATTTGTGTTGACATCAACTTCAATTTTTTTAAATAAATCTGTGTCATAGGTTTGAGCGACACGAATAGATGAGGCATTTGCATTCACACCATCATCAAAACCAATAAGATTATATTTGTATCTATATTCCTCATCATCTGCATAAACATTGATTGTCTTATCTTTCGCATGCAAGGTTTCTTCAAAATTTAAATCAACAGCAACATTTTCACGTACAGTGAGCTTAAACTTGTCATTCACATTTGGTGCCATATTGCTTTGAGCAACAATCATAACCTCGCCAGCCGAAAAATATTCGACATAATACCCATCACTTGTGGGCTTAACATCCGCCACACTCCTGTCTGTTGAATACACTGTGTAACCGCCATTTTGACCATTCGCTGAAATCCCAACTTTGATGGCAAACCCGTTGGTTGATGCCTCGCCCAAAAAAACCTCAGTGTTTTGCATTGCTTTGTCATTTGAATCAAGCAGCTTAAAATCAGAGATAACAATATCACTCATGTTTGAAATTGTGTTCCAAATAAAAAATCCACCCACACCAACGATGAGAACAACAACCAATGATATTATGAGTTTTTTAAGTTTTTTGCTCATGTACTATATATTATCTCCCCTAAAATACTCTTAGTTACACACTTATATATTCTATTTTATGGATTTATAGAAAAAATGTCAAACAAAAAAAGACACTTCAACGGATTCAAATCCCAGAAGTGTCCTTTTTGTATGATAATTATAACTTAAGCAACTTCACTGTTGTCTGTGTATGACCCAGATTCTGATGGAAGTGTGATGTTAACAAGTCCATCTTGAGCGATATATTCAAGTGTTGTTCCAACAGCTGATGAAAGATTTGTTCCAAGAAGAACAAACTCTTTTACTACTTGATCACCGTCACTAACCTTGTAAGTAAATGCTGCTTTATTTGCAGCCACATTCACATTTGAAAGAGTGTTTGATGACAAATCAAGATTGTTCTCTGTGTCGCTTGTGTGATTAACATTTCCAACAAGTGAACCAACACCACGAACTCTGAAGAAGATTGCTCCAGTGTTTTCATCGGTTCCTGGATATGCATGATCTCCAACAATATTCATTGAGAAACCAGACACGCTGTTGTTTGCAATTTCAAGACCAGAAACTGTAACATCAGAGTAATCAAAACTTGCAATCAAACCAACAAGTCCACCAGCAATTTGAATGTAATAAGTAGCATCCGCTTCAACAAGTTTTCTTGCAAGAAGACTAAAGTTGTGTTCAACAATTGTCACATCACCATTCACTGAATTGTTTGTGATCACTGCACTTTCAGCAAGCACATGTGCAACAAGTCCGCCAAAAATAGCAGCGCCATAATTTTCAGTTGTCACACCGTCATTAAGAACAATTTCAACATTAACTCCGTTGATTGTTGCTCCGTCAAAAATTTGACCAACTGCACCAGCAACAATTTTTGTTGTTGAAAGCCCAAGTTTTCTGTTAAAGTATGATTTTGCTGTCATTTCAACATTAATATTGTCAAGATTTGTTGAACTCAAAACAACTGCAACATTTTCATTATATGTTTCACCCATAAGACCAACAAGTCCAACAATGTTCACTGACTTGTTGATGTTTGTAATCACATCAAAGTTTGTTGCACTAACTTCGTAATCAGCAATTGTTCCATACATATAGCATGCAAAACCGGCAGCAACAACACCGTTTGCATCAGCAATGTCATCAATATAGCTGCCATAACCTGTGATGTTTGATTTAAATGTTGTTTTTCTTGCAGGTGTGTCAGCAGTTGCTGCAACCTCAACACCTTCAAGTTTTCCACTCATAATCACTGCAAAACCAGCAGTTTTAATTCCACCAACATTTGCATCAACAGCTAATTCATCATTGAAACTTTCTGTGTACTTCACAACAGCATTTTCCTTGATTTCATAAGCAAAGCCACCAACAGCATATCCGTGTGCTTCCAAATTTGAAACTGAACAATCTGTGAATGTTGTGTTTGCACCAGCAATTCCAACAATTCCACCAAATTGGCCGGCTGGATTTGAGAATACATTTTCAACACTCACATTTGTCATTGAAAGTCTAAATGCAACATCATTACCAGCATACTTATCATTTGTTACTGAGTTTGCAACAGCAACACCACCAGACAAGAGAGCAAGATAATCTTCGTTTGGAAGAACATTTCCTTCAATGTTTTGAATTGTTCCATTATAATCAAGAATTCTTGAATTCTTAACAGTAACGTTTGAAACATCAATGTTGTTTGCATTTGCTGCAATGAGTCCAACTGTGTTGAACTTGTCCATATAATAATTGCTTGCTTCCTCAGCAGCTGCCCCAAGATAATATCTTGTGTAAACTGTTGATGTAACAATCACATTATCAATTTCTGATTTATGATCAATGTCAGTTTCTGTGTTGCCGGCATTAGGATCAAATGCTTGAACATATGCAACAACACCACCAACTCTTGATCCTTCAACAATGAGTGAGTTCGCATAAATTTCTGAATTAATTTCGACATTTGAAATTTGACTTTCACTCATCACACCAGCAACAGTTCCAAGTCCGTTTGGAATGATTGCTGAAGGATCTCCATTGTAAGAGAATCCAGAAATAACAGTGTCAGAAATCTCCACATTGGTTTCAGCAACTGTTGATGTGTAAGTTGTTCTTGTCATATAACCAGCAACAGTTCCAGCAGAAATACTTCCAACAACTGCATTTTCAAGACCAGGAAGAGTCTTGAAATCACGAGAAGCAACAAGAGAAAGAATGTTGTTATCAATGTAAATATAAGAAGAATTAAAATTAAGATTCAAAATTTCAGCATTCACTGTTTTCCCAAAGAAACCAAGATTGATATCATTGTTTGGTCTTTTTGCTCTTGAGATAAAATCAGTGTAATTTTCTGTTGTTACTCTGATTGTCATGTTTGAAATTGTGTGACCATTTCCTTCAATTGTTCCAGAGAATGGAGTTGCACAAGTTCCGATTGGCATCCAATCAATTTCAGAGAGATCAATGTCAGCAACAACAGCAATATCCATTGCAAGAGCAGCATCAATTGTTACATCATCTGATCCATTATTTGCAAGATCAGCATACTCAGCCAAATGTGCAGCATTGCAAATTACATATGGCACACCGTCAACTGTTCCGAGTGCATCATGATCATAAACAGTCACAACAAATGTCTTTGTGTCGCCATTTTCTTCTGAGAGAACAACTGTAGCCTTTCCAGCTTTTGCAGCTGTATAAACACCTGTTTCCGCATCATAAATAATAACATTTTCTTCAGCAGTTGTGTCACTCACAACTTCTGGTTCTGAGCCTTCTGGTTGAGCATCTGAATCATCTTCTGACTCATTTTCGAAAGTCATCACAAGATTTCCAGCCTCCACGCTGTAGCCTTCAAACTCAGAAATAGTCTCGCCCGTTCTGAAAGCGAGATTTGAATTGTAATGTGCAGGAACATAAACTGGATTGCTTGGCAAACAACAAGCAACAATTGTGTAAATGCTGAGAGAAACAGCAAGCACAAGTCCCACAATTACAGTAGTAAGCAGTCCTTTTTTCATAACTTTCCTCCTATTAGAGCAGTTTCATATATTATATTACATGCAAGACCCAATGTCAATACCCATTTTTTATAAAAAAACGCAAAAACAGCCCAAAACTCTATGTTTTGAGCTGCTTTTTGATGTTTTATGTCGAAATTGTTACCCCACAGTTTAATGTAAACACAACCAAGTTTCCATCCGCCCCATAAACGCTTGATGAGACGATAATTTTTGCACTTCCACTTGCAAGAATGACCAGTTTGTAATCATTTCCAGTTTTTTCCACTTTTATTACATTTTCATTTAAAGAAACGATTGAAAAATCATCATCCGGCACAACGAAGCCATCTTCATCCATAAAAATTGGAGAAATGTCATATTCTTCACCAACAACGCCAGTGAAATTTAATACAGCAGAAAAGTCTTTTATATAATTTCCTGCAATGTCAATAACCGCATTTTCAACATTATTTGCAATTGTTACAGTGGTTTGACATTCAAGACCCGACATCTTTTGATTGTTGCTGTTAAAAAATTCACAAGCAATGGTTGCACTTCCCTTCTTTCCTGTGGATTTCACCATCAACAAAGATGAATCTTCAACTGAAACAATTGTTGGATCTGAAGATGTAACCTTGATGTTGTAAAAATTTGAATCCACCCTTTCACCAAATTCGTTCACAAGTGAAAGTTCTGTCATTGCCCCAGCAGAAAGATGAACTTCTGATCCAGCAAACTCAACTATGCTTGGATATTCTTTAACTCTGATTTCGCAAGTGTCAGAATAGTCACCACAAACAACAGAAACCTCCATTGGTCTGAAGTCTGCCGACTGATTAACAGTGATAATTCCAGAAGCGACATCAAAAGAATATTTTCCGAGATTTACCGTATCATGAGCCTCAAAATAAACATATGCATTTGAAGTGTCAGACGTCGATGGAAAAACTCTGTAGTTAAGTTTGAATGGCACATTTTCATCAACATAATAAATTGGAGCAGTAAACGCAATCCCCTTGACTTCACTGCCTCCTTCATAGCCGCACCCTGCAAAAACCAGCAAACTGCAAGCAAACAAAACCACCAAAGTAATAATTTTTTTCATCATTATGCCTCTATTTCCTATAGAATATAATATTTACACAACCTTTGTCAAACAAAAATGAAATTACTAATACCTATCAACTCGCACAATATCAATACCACTGCAGCCCGTCTTAATTCCTGCAACTTCAACAAAAAGATCACCCTTCTTTACGAGTTTCGTTTCCAAACACTTTTGTTTTGAACTATTTAAAAGATCATCAATAGAAGAGAATTCTTTATCCATAATCGGAACAACCCCCCAAAGATAAGCCATTTGATAATATGCTTTTTTTGATGGTGTACAAGCAAGAATTGTTGCTCGCGGTCTGAATCTCGAGATGTTTCCAGCCGACTCACCACTTTTTGTCACAACAAGAATTGACCCAGCGTCAAGACTTTCAGCAAGATCACAAGCAGCAAAACCAATTGATGCACAAATGTTTCCATTTCCCTCAAAACAAGAGTCTCGTGGAAAAATCATCTCTTTTTCACATTCTTCAATAATCTTTCTCATTGCAGAAATCGATTCAATTGGATAAGCCCCCGCTGATGTCTCACCTGAAAGCATAACACATGTCGATCCATCAATACATGCATTTGCCACATCTGAAATTTCAGCCCTCGTTGGTCTTGGATTTGTGATCATTGATTCAAGCATTTGAGTTGCAGTAATTGAAACTTTCCCATATTTTCTGCAAAGCTTAATAATTTTCTTTTGAATTGATGGAATTTTCTCATACTCGATTTCAACCCCCATGTCTCCACGAGCAACCATCACACCATCTGAAACTTTCACAATCTCCTCAAGATTTTCAACCCCAACACTGTTTTCGATCTTTGAAACAAGTTTAACATTATCAAAACCAATTTTTGCAAGATATTTCTTAACATCAAGAACATCTTTGGGAGACGAAACAAATGAAAGCGACAAAATATCTGCGTCTATTTGTTTGGCAAAATCAATATCTCTCTTGTCTGATTCAGACAAAAAGTCCATTTCAAGTTTGCACCCTGGCAAGTTGATGCTTTTGTTGTTTGAAAGTTCTCCACCAACAACAACGCCAGTAAGCACACTGTCAGAATTTGTGTCCAAGACTTTAAGCTCAATCAATCCATCATTCAAAAGGATCTTTGCCCCCTTTTGCACAATCTTTGGAAACTTTGAATAATTCACACTCACATAGTCCTGAGTTCCCATCACATTTTGAGTCGTAAGAACAAATTTTTGTCCTCTTTTCAAAACAACTTTTCCATTCTCAAATTGACGAATACGAATTTCTGGGCCTTTGAGATCAATCATCAAAGCCACACAAGCATTCATTTCTTCCCTTGCTTTTTTGATAATTGAAACAAGTGCACCATGCGATTCATGATTGCCATGACTCATGTTGAATCTGGCAACATTCATTCCTGCCTTAATCATTTTTTTTGCAGTTTCAAGATCACTTGACGCTGGACCAATTGTACAAACAATTTTTGTTTTTTTCATAAATTTATCTCCATACCTAATATATATTATATATTAACTAAACTCGAATTGTAAAATAAAAAGCACAGAAATTTCTGTGCTTGAAGATTAATTTTTCGCAAATTAAATTATTTGTCATCATTTTCAAGATAAATTGTTGGATTGATTGGTTTTCCATCCTCATGAACTTCAAAATGCAAATGCGCTCCGTCTGCTTTTTCTTTGAGCGATTCTCCCACTTCTCCGATCTTTTCACCTTTCTTGACAGAATCACCAATCGCAACTTCAATGTTGTTTTCGGATAAACACTTATAAACACTCACAAGATTGTTTGTGTGAGAAATTGTAATCACTGCACCTTCCATCATTGTTTTTTCAACAGCTGTCACAGTCCCATCAAAAACTGCAAGAACTGATGTCCCCGCACTTGCTGCAATGTCAATGCCACTGTGCGTTTGCCAATAGCCCGTTGTTTTGTCTTCGAGAAGTTTATCATTTGCAAACTCTTTTGTGATGTCAGCACCTTCAATTGGGCTTGAAAAAATTACCGCTGTTGGCGTCACCGTTTCAATTGGTAAATTTCCACTCTCGGATCCAACATCCTTCGTTGTTGTTGTTGAAATCACAGCAGCAAGAGTGATTGCAAAAAGTGCAAAAACCGCACATGTACCAACCGCAATTGAGTACGCATTTCTTTTGAAAAATTTTTTTAATTTTAAAATAAACAAATTGCTTTTCATAACCTTTGATCTCCTATACCACAAATATTGGACAGGAAAGCAAATTTTATACAACTGTTTTTCAAATTAATAAGTCACTTCAACAAGTTTTCCAAATAACCAAGATCTCGCAAAAGATTCAACATCAAAAACCTCCCTGAAAACTCAGGCGCAACATACAAACTTTCAAGCAGATCCTTTTTGCTTATATTTGATGAAATATTCATGGTTTTGCCCTCCAAAAGTCCGGCAAGCATAAATCTGAGAGCTGAAACCAACTTTGTTGTTTTTTGCAATTCTTGAATAGTCTTTTGCCTCTTTACAAAGCCCAAACAACAAATAGCTGATAATTTCAAAACTCGTTTGATGTTGTCAATTCGCGTGTTGAGATCAAAATTTAAAAGTTTCAAGTTGTTTTTGAGTGCAGTTGCATAGACCTCCAACATGAGCTCTGAAGACAAAAGATAACACTCAAAAAATGATTTTTTTGTTTTCACCTCCAAAATTCCACACACATCCATTTCAGCCCCAAAAAAATTTTTAGTGCCTCCAAAAAAACTCATCGCCCTCCCCAAAAACACACACAAAAAAAATGCATTGCCCACTTTCTTAATTGCCTTTGAAAATTTTATAGCCTTCATCAGTTTTGAGTTGATTTTTTTACAAATCATATTTGGTTCAGAATATCCAGCCAAAGCATTTTCAAAATATGCCAAACTTTTCAATTCCAAATATTTTTTTATTTTCAAACTATTGGAATTTAAAAGCTCATCAAAACATATTACATGTTTTGGTGCCACCGTTCTATAAAAACAGTATGTTATACCATCATAAAGACGCGAATACTTGGAAAAACTAAAATCCAAAAAATCGTCAACAACAATAACACACAAATCAAGGCCAATTGATTTGCAATAATATTTAATCACATCAATATCCTTGAAATCCCCAGCAACAACAACATACTCTTCCCCCTTGAAAACAATACTTGACGCCGAGATTTCTTGAGCAAAATCAAAGAATAACACTTCTTCATCAACAACCACACCAAGTTCTCGAATCTCATCAATCACATTCATGATTATTGAATTTTTCATGAACTTTCGGTTTAAAAACACCCTCACACTTTTTGTTCTTGATTGACAAAGATTCTCCTTGAATTTTTCAATAGTATTTTGCTCCACACACATTGGATCAAGCACATGCTCACACCCACACTCACATGATATTTCAATACCATCATAATTTTGCTCCATAAAAAAATAATAGCATGACAAATGGTGTTTTCTCATGCTATTATTTAAATTAAATTTTATTATTTTTGTTGTTTTTCGTCGAGCTTTAGCGTTTTTTCTTGCCTTCTCAATTTCACAGCAGTCACAGTGTGATCAACGATGGTCTGCGCGAAACCATGCAAAATGAGAATGTAATATGAAAGTATTCTCCACACAAGCAAACCAATCGCCACACTTGTCCCCAAAAGATCAGGTGTTCCAAACAAGAACATAAAAGAAAGTTCCATCATTCCTGTTCCACCAGGCAAAGGGATGATGACTGATGCCATATTGCACACCAAAAATTTAACAAAACACATGAACCAAAGTGAAAATGTCACTTCAGTGGTTGACGTGAACGCCAAGACCACAAAGAACGGTATTGAATAATACGCCACAAGTTGCAAAAAACACAGCAAGATGCATTTGACCATTGTCCCCTTGTTCTTTTGCAAAAATGCCACTGAATTTTGATATTCGCGTACTGTGCGCATAATCTTGTTATAAGCTGTTCGATAATTTTTAACAATGCGGAGCTTATAACCAGCTTTAACCAAAAACCTTGCAAGCCCACGACCAACAATTTTTCCATTTCCGATGAGAATGAATAAGATTCCAACAAGAGCAGTGAAAATAAATCCAATTATTGCAACAAAATTCAAGAGCAAAAGCAAAAAGTTTGAAATCATATCACTTGAGAACATCATTGGCATACCAAAAATAAATGAAACAAAAATAATTGAAGCATTTACCAAGTTATAGACAATAACTTTAATGATCGGAAGCGATGTTGCAACACCCGCACTCATGCCTGCTTTTGAAAGCTCCATGATTTGCACAGGCTCACCACCAACAGAGAATGGTGTGATGTTGTCATAATATTTTCCAAGCAAAGACACTCTATATGAAAGGTAAGGCTTTCTTTTCCCCACCGATGCCTTGATCATACTTGTGAACATTCCCGTCTCGGCAACAATAAAGATAA
>JAFTJJ010000065.1 GCA_017456465.1 Clostridia bacterium
ATGGTGTTGAAGTTCGTGAAAGAGAATCAGGTTGGTGGGCTGTAGGTGCGTCAGTAAATCAACCAATCCCTGGTCAAAATAATGGCGGATACCCTGGTGGGGATTATGAAGGTGGAGAGCCTGGTGTAATGCCTGGTCAGCCTGAATATTCAGAAGAAGGAAATGTTCATTATGCTGCTTCTTATGATGAATTAATGGAACACTTTAATGGTATTTATAATGGATCAGAAGGATATGCAGTAAACGATAAAATCCAACTTGTCAACAATATTGTTTGTTCAACATCAGACAGAGAAGATATTGAATGGGCAATTGATGAAAAGATTATTGATCTTGCTGGATATGAAATTACTTTCCAAGATTAAGTCAACAGACTAATGCCTAATTAAGAACAATACACAATATAAAAAGAAAGACTCAACGAAAATGTTGGGTCTTTCTTTTTATTTATTTTGCAACAGGAGTTATGTTCGTTTTGTTGGTGAACAAGGGGTTATGCTTGGAACTCTCCGGTTGAAGCAGTAATTGTTTCAAGTGATTTTTTGAATGATTCTTTATTAATTTTTTCACCAGTAACAATATTTGTTGAAAACAAGTCAAGGGCGAGTTCTTTGACATAGGCTTGTATTTTTGAGTGGTAGTTTTTGAAATTATAGAGTTCTTGAAGATACTCGTTTTGAGCTGAAATCAAGTGTTGGAAGTACATGAATTGGTTGTCTGCGTTGAGGTATTTTTCAAGGCTATTTTGTTTTGTGTTGTAGTCATCCATGAGACCAGAAAGGACGTTCATATGCATTTCGAATTCTGTTTTTTCTTGGTCAACGAGTGTGATTTGTTCGTTTAAGTGTTTGAGAATTGTCTCGCGATGATTAAACTCGTCTTTGAGATAATCAAGTTTGAAAATTGATGCCATGAAGCCAATTATTGATTTTGTGAACTGGATGCAAGATGCTGACTGTTCAAAGCATCCATACTCGCTTGCCATGCTCACAAGTGGATTTTGGGGGTTATTATCAATAAAAATCTGGACAAGACCATGATCAGAGAACAAGAACCCATACTTCTTTTTGTCTGCCATGCTTTGCAAAAAGAGGAGTTCAGTGTTTGGTTCATATTCAAGGTCAATGCCTCTTGTGATGCTGACCCTTGCGCCTTTTTCTTTGTCGCAATCCATGAAGCGCAGGAATGAAACAAGGTTGTTGGCTGTTAACTTTTCAATATATGACATAAATTATATTTTCTCCTTTATTTTTTTATGAAGATCAAAGTTGGTCTTCGTCTTCATCGTAAAATTGATCATCTGGGATGAAATCTTCAAGACCAGGGTTGTTTTCAAATTCGTATGAATAATCTTCATCTTCTTGACTTGTTTCATGAATATCTTCATTTTGATCTGGATCATCATCAATGAAATCATCCGGTTTGTAAAATGCGATGTCAAAGTTATCATCAAATCTTGAATCAAGTGGGGCTGGTTCTTGTGGATTTCTGCCTGCTTCTTGAAGTGCAAGACGCATCATTGTGTCGTGATAGAGAGCTTCTTTGTGTTGTCTTTGGAGGTTTGTTTCAAGTGCGGTGATAATTTTCCCGAAATTTGAAATTCTTTGTGCTGCATCATCAAACTCTGTGTCCGATAGTTCATGCAATTTCATTGTTTTCTTTGACAAATATTCTTGGAGAGTATCAATAATTTTTGCATTCTTTTTGATGACTTCAACCAAATTTTTTATGTTTTGTTCGCGATGGTCAATTTCCTCTGTGAGATAATCAGGAAAGGTTTGGCTCATAAATCTCATGAAATATTGATTAATATGGATTGTTAATGGATTATGTTCGAGCATTTCAAACTCATCAAACTCTTCACAAACAAACATTCCTTCAAAGCCTGAGTTGACCACACCGTGATTTGAAAATGAGTAGGTCAGCGGAATGCCTTTTGGTGGAGCGTTTGTGACTGAAAGATTGAAAAATGTTTCACCAATTTTTTGTTCAATTAATTCTGCATGGTCAAATTCGCCAAGATGAAGATCATAGCAGAGTTTGCAAATTTGGTCAGTTGTGAGGTCTTGAATAAAGTTTTTCATGTTGAGAAATGTCTCCTTTGAATTTTGAATTAATTCATTGAAATTTAAGACTCTGATTGAGTTGCGTTTGCGTGTTGAGCTGATGCATGTTCATGAGCAAGAGAGAGTGCGAAATCAAGCATGCTCTTGAGATAATCATGTTTTTTCTGGAAAGTTTGAATGGCTCGTTTATTTTTGTCTGCCTGCATGAGAATGAATGCATATTCGTCTCTGAGTGATTCTGGAACGGGTGATTGGTAAGGAATTTTTTTGATTTTTTGTTCAATTTTTTCTTGCATATGGAATGTCTTTTTTGAAAGGTTGAACCAAAAAGAAACAACCTCTGAATTGAGATCCAATTCTCTGCGCCTTGATGCGGTGGCCCTGGCGATGTAAGCTGGGCCAAAGTGATTTGCCATGAATGTCATGTGTTTTTGTGACACTGTTTTTGTTCCTGGCATTTCGAGGACGTGGGCGTACTCTGAGTGAACAGGAAGAAACGGTTTGTCGTTTGTTATGGTGTTGACAACACCAAAATCATCAAAGAGCACTGTGATGTTGTTTTTGGTTGATGAATTATTGCCGCCTGAAACAACGATTGCAAGCAGATCAACAGGAGTTTCCTTGAGATCAACTTTTTGTGCTGGGATGAAATAAAAATCCTCAAAATTGCCGAGATTTAATTCTTTGCAAAGATTGAAAGCGAGGAGTGAATCGAATTTTTTAACAAATTGTTCCATAATGATGTGTTCCTTTTTTTTTGAAAATTTATGACATTTCGTTTGATGTTTTTGTGTGATAAATTTTGAGCATTTGTTTTTTTGTGTCAGTGAGCCAGCGAGAGAGGTTGTTGTGATATTTATATTTTTTTTCTTCTGTTTGCCATTCTGTTTCTGGATGTTTGCGCAATTCAAGATAGATATCTGTTTTTTCTCGAAGAGTTTTTACTTCATCAGAAACATCGATGCCTTCAAGGAGTTGTTGTTTGAGTTCTGCTGACTTTTGTTGGATTTTGTGTTTGAGAGTGAAAAGTCTCGATTTGACTCTTGATTGTTGAATCATTAGTGCTTGTCTTGCGAGTTTCATGTTTTCAAGTTGATATTTTTTTGCGTAATCATAAAAGTCGATTCCAAATTTTTCAGTCATCATTCGATAAAATGCACGAGTGAATTTGATTGCGTCATCAAAGAGTTGAGAGGCATTAAAATCGTTTGCTTCCTTAAGTAAAATGTGGGATGGGGAGATGATGTTGACTAGCCCGCTAATGTTGAAGCATAGTGTTTCAAATTGATCTTCGCATGATGCGGAAATGTCAACCAAAAGAACACCATCATAGCGCGTTGTTGCTTGCTGAATATCCTCAGGAAAGAAGGAAACAGATTTGACGCAAACAGGATAAGGAAGATAATGATTAAATGATTGTTGGACATCTTGTTGTGTGATGGTGCTTAGTTTAAATTCCACACTGAACTATCTCCTTTTTGAGTTGAAAATTGACTAACTTTGACTTTCTGGTTCGTCTTGGGGGGTTGAGTTACTAAGAGTTTGTAGTTGTTTGTGTTTTTGTTTTTTATTGTACTTGGCATAGCGTTCAGCAGATTCTCGCAATAGAGCAAGTTTTGTGATGTTTTCAGTATAAACGCGAATGAATGTTTCGCCTGTGACAAGTTCTGTTGCAAGTTCATGAATGCTTTCGAGGTGGGCAGCATAATTGAGATTTTGATCCAGCTCTTTTGATTTTTTTGAAATCAAGTCAAAGACAAAGTCTGAAAAGTCATTTGACTTTGGCAATGATTCTATTTCATAAAGTAAGTTTTGGTAATGATTTTTTTGTTTTGTGATTAATTGAATTTGTGCATTGGTTTTAGAAATTGATGATCTGGTTTTATTTAAAAATTTTTGGGCATATATCTTACCAAATTTTTTAAAATTTTCTTGTAATAATGCATGTGAGAGTTTTGCAAAATTGGGGAAGATATAGAGTAGTTCTTTTTCAGAATTTTGATCTAATGCCTTGATGCCTGAAATGCTGAAGTTCACAACGCCAAAATCATCGAAAGCAAAAGTTACAACGGTTTGATCTGGTCTGGTTGCGGTGACAAATGTTGTGTTTTTGTTCAAGAAGTTTTCAGTTTTGAAATCAATCAGTTCATATTTTCCGAGTGAAAAAAGTATCCTTTTCCAATTGTTATAATTTAAATTTGCGGTAAACACGAGACTCCTCTTAAAATTCATATAATTAACTATAAGTGATTAACATAGACATTATATCATGTGTGCGCGTGCAAATCAATACCCAATGTTAAATTTCATTGAATGATTGTTGGTTTTGAATTTGGAATATCAATGTGGTTACAAACATGTGTTTTCTTTGTAATGTGATTATGTGATGTTTATGAACACCATATAATTACGATAAAACAAGGTGCAAACTGAGTTTTTAACATTGTTAATAAGTATGTTGATAACTTGATGCAAACTTTAACTCAAAAAAATATTTTTAAAAAGTTTTCAAAAAGTTCTTTCAAAAAAGTTAAAAATGGTATATTATAGGATCATAAGGTTTTCGTCTGAGGCTTCTCCCCATTTTTAGCGCGCCTCTGGCGGAGACTTTTTTTGAAAATAACCACTCTGATTGTTGGAGTGTGATAATACCCAAAAACCAAGGAGATAATGTTTTATGGCAAAGTTCAAAATTGATGTAAGCAAAGCAAACCGCAAGTCTGTGAACCGCAGCATTCGTTTTGCACCTGAAACTTACGACAAACTTGCTGAACTTGCCAAAGAGAATTCAATCTCTTTTAACAAAGTTGTTGCTCAGTGCATATCTTATGCCTTGAACAATATGACCAAATAGTTTTGGACGTTATTTCACGTAAACTACTTTAGAAATCTCAAAAAATCACTCAGTTACATACCAGGAGTATGCGTCTGAGTGATTTTTTTATTGCTTTGTATTTCACACAATCTAACGTCCAAAACGGAGTGTGAGTGTGATTTCATGTAAATCATTTCAGAAATTTAAAGTAATCCAGTCAGTTATGTACGAGGAATACGCGCCTTGGGCGAAAAATCGTGGTTATTTTTTCGGACTGAAAAAGTTTTTTGTTCAGTCCTTTTTTTTCTACACGTTTTTCGCCCTGTGTTTGGCAATCAAGCGGAAATGGACGGCATGGCGTCCATTTTTGCCATCTTGAAGTTGATGGCTTTTTGCACGTTTTTGCAAGACATATGTTTTTGTACTGATTCTTACTTACAATATTTTTGTAAAAATATTTTTTAAAATTTTTGAAAAAAGTGTGTAAAATTGCTTGACCTTGGGGGGGGGGGGGGTAATGTATAATACATGTGTAAGATTGTATAATGGCAAAATTTAAATCGGGCTGAGCATAAGGGGGAAAATGCAAAGTGAAAAGAAACAAAAAGATCATGTATGGCATATTTGGTGTTGTTGCAGCAATCGTTGCGATATTTTCACTGAGTATGTTTGTGTTTAAGAATGAAAATCCGAACCACAATTCAAGCGAGCAAAATGAAGTGTTTGTTGAAGCTGTAAAAAACACAACTGATGGAAATGTAACAATTGAAATTGCTGACACTAGTTTCAGTGGTGCAGGAACATTGTTGAGAGTTGAAAAACATGAAAATGTAATTGTTTCAAACTGTACATTTGATGGAGCAACGGATTCTGCCATTATTGTTGATGGTGGAAAACTTTCTATTGGTGGCAACTCTGTGATTACTAATTGTGCTGGAGCAAATGTGATTTGCTTGGAATCTGGTACTAATTCTGAGTTGAAAATAGAAAATTCCACAATTTCAAACAACTCATCGGGATATGTTATTTGTGCAAGTGGAATTGTGGGTGAAGTTAATGTTAATGATTCAATAATAAAAGACAATAGTGGATCTGTGATTTTTATTGATGATTTTGGCGGTCTTGGAGTAAGGTTTGGTGCGACAAGCTCAACTTTTGAAAATAATGGTGATACAATGTTTAGGTTTTGTGACACAACGGCAACCTTCACTGATTGTGTTATTGATGGAAAAGAATCTTCAGAAGAGGGAATAAGTATTGAATCTTCTGTTGAAAAATCGCAAGATTATTCATCTTCTTATATGTCAACACTTACTTTGTTGGGAAACACGCAAATAAAGAATTTTACTGGGCTTGGTGTAAATGCAACGCTGACACAGCTTTATTTTGGAACAGAGTCGCAACAATTCACGGGCGAGATTTCAGGCAATGCAGGCGGTGGTGTGCTTGGACTTGAGTGTTATGGATCAATGAATGGCGGAAAAATTTCTGGCAATTTAGGAATTGGTGGAATTAAGTTGTTGGATTATGAATGTTGTTATTCCTTTGTTGACAGCACAATGTCGTCATATATTGAAACTTATTTTTCTTTCAAGGATGCAGAAATTTCAAACAATACATCAACCACAAATGGTGGAGGAATTTATTGTGAAGGAAGTCTTGTTCTTGAAAATACAACCGTGAGTCAAAACGAAGCATCGACTTTGGGAGGTGGTATTTTTGTAACCAAAGATGAATTGAGAAAAAGCCCAGTCATTGTTTCAATTGATGAAAGCAGTGTTTCTGGAAACAAGCTCACGACCACAGTTGAAAAAGCTGCATTTGGTGGTGGATTGGCATTTGGATCAGTAACTGCCACAATCAAAGATTCTTTTGTGTCCGGGAACACTTCAACCTATCGTGGTGGAGGAATTTATGTTGGTGGAGCAACACTCGACATTGTTGGAACAACAGTTGTCTGTGAAAATTCTGCAGAAAAAGAAGGCTCTGGCCTTGCGGCATCAAGTGGCAATGTTAATCTTGGAACAAGTAATGAAGTTCTTTCAGGTGGTTTTGCGGAAAATTCAGGCGGCAACACGGGAGCAGCAATCAATTTGTCAAATGCAACAATGAATTTCAACAGTGGAACAATTGGGGCGTTTGGAGATTATGGCGGGAACTCAACCACAAATGGTTCTGGAGCTGTCACGGTTTACACAAATTCAACATTCAACATGAATGGCGGGCTTATTTCTGGAAACACTTCAGCAGGTGGTGGAGCAGTTACTGTAAGTAAATCATCAACCGGCAGAAAAAGTGTGTTTAATTTCAAGGCTGGAACAATCAAAGATAACACAAATAGCAATGGAAATAAAAACTGTGGAGCAGTTTATGTCGGTGATGGTTGTGAATTCAATATGACAAGTGCAGGTGCTGTAATTGAAAATACAAGTTCGACATTTGGTAGAGCAATCTATAATTTGGGAACAACGAACATAATTAATGGAATAATGAAGAATTGTGGTCTTGGGGCTGAAAGTTCATTGTATGGTGGATATATTTATAACAACGGCACACTTGAGTTGTCTGGAGGAACAATTGGCGAAGATTCAGCGACTGCAAACAAACATTCATATCAGGGTGGAGCGATCTTTAATGCCGTAAACGGTTCATTTTCAATGTCTGGTGGAACAATAAAGAATGTTTCTGCATCAAACAGTGGCGGTGCGATTTATAATGTTGGAACATTGTCTGTTACTGGTGGGGCAATTCAAGGTGCATCTGCCGCTGCAAACGGTGGCGCGATTGCGACAACAAACAAGATGGGAACATTTACCGGAATGAATATTTCAGGTTGTTCAGCTTTAAGAGGTGGTGCAATTTTTGTGCAAGGAACAGAGGCTTCTCCAGTGGAAATTGTGCTTGGAAAGAATGTGAAAATTCGTGGGAACACCGCGGTGAATTCTGGTGGTGGTGTTTATGGAAAGTTTGCAAAAATCAATGTTGCTGGTGCAACGATTGAATCAAACACATTCACAATTGAACGCTCAGACAATGCAAGCACAACAACCAATTTTGGTGGGGCAATAGATGCTGAAATATCAGAAATTACGATTGGTAGTGGTGTGATCTCGAATCATGTTTTTGAGCATTCAAATGTTCGTGGAGCCGCTGTTTCTGCAAGAAACGGAACAACCTTCACAATGTCTGGCGGAACAATTTCTGGAAACATAACAACTCATGATAATGATCAAAGTTGGGGCGGAGGTTTGTGGTCAACAGGAACATACAAAAAATCAAATGGAAGTGTTGTTGTTGGTCATGTCACAATCACGGGTGGAACATTTGAAAACAATGAGTCGTATTATGGCGGAGCGATTCGTGTGCTTTCAAACACAAGCAACACAGCAGAGTATGCGACAGTAACAGTTACTGGTGGAAACTTTGTTGGAAACATCGCACATGACTATGGCGCGGCATTTGGTGTTGCGAGAGTTAATATGACATTCGGCGGAACAGCAAATATTGATGGGAACACAATG
>JAFTJJ010000066.1 GCA_017456465.1 Clostridia bacterium
CGCTGTGTCCGCTGCCGGCTTCATCGGCGCCGAAGCTCCCTTCATCAACTATCTGCCTGAGTTCTATCAGGATGCGTGGCCCTCTTTCGTGAAGGGTGAAGACGGCGTGTGGTACGACGGCTTTGCTTCCGAGGCCATGAAGAACGCTCTGGCCCGCCTGAACGATGCCTACGTGAAGGGCTACATCGATCCCACCACCCTCACCAACGGCACCAAGGACTGCCGCAACAAGTTCTCTGATGATCAAAATGCGCTTTATAGACATATTGGATTTAGAGATATGGAAGTTCAAAAATTGCTTCATGATATTTATAAATCAAGCTATTTGGAAGTTTATTACGGAATTGCATATTCATTCATTCCTGTGATGTTCCCTGAAGGTTCAGAGTTCATGGTTTACAGCAACGGTTCAGGTGCGCTTCCATGTTACATTGCACAGCTTTATGATGTGAAAAATGGAAACATCAAAATGGCTTATGATGCACAAACAAAAATCAACTCTGAGAGTGATATCTCAACTTTCCACAAAAATTATTTGAAAGTTTTGGAGCAGGTGACTGCAAATCCAGAAATCAAACTTGAAGACATCAAGTTTTAAACCAAAGGGAGAAAACAAATGAGTAAACTTAAAACCGAACTTGAATGGCAAAAGGACACTCTCCTCAAAGATGGTCCATACACAAGCACAAAAGACATTGTGATTCGTGTTGCAAAATATATGCCAGACAATAAGATTTTGGCTGAGCTTGATAAAAAGAAAAACATCGTTTATCACACAGCAAAGGACATTTTGAATGATGTGGTTGCTGTTGGTGAAGGCTTAATTGATCTTGGGCTAGAAGGAAAGCACGTTGCAATTTGTGCAGACAACTGTTATTCATATGTCATTTGCGACATTGCAATTTCGAGTGGTGTGGGTGTTGTGACACCTATTGATGTTAACGCACAAAATGATCTTTTAGTCACACTTCTCAATCGTTGTGATGCTGATGCAATTATCTGTTCACATCATATTGTGTCAAAACTTGAAGAACTTTTGCCGGAGATTCCAAAACTTAAGACAATCATTACTATTGAGAAGAAGGTTGGTGAACACCCTTATTTGAAGGATGTTATGGAAAAAGGTAAGAAGCTTGCTGAAAAAGGATACTATTTGAATAAAGAACTTGATTTGGATGCTACTGCAAAAATTTTGTTCACATCAGGAACTACTGGTGCGAACAAGGGTGTTGTTCTTTCTCAAAAGAACCTTGCAGCCAACACAATGAATTGTTTTGGAATTAAGGGTGAAAATGTAAACAACACTTCAATGAGTGTTCTTCCAATGCATCACGCAACTGAAATCAACACTCATATCTTTACTCGTATGGCTGCAGGTCGTCTCACTTACATTAATGACAGCATGAAAAATATGATGACAAACATTGCAATTTTTAAACCATTTGTCATTACCATTGTTCCAATGATTGCAAATGCATTCTATAAAGCAATTTGGACAAATGCAAAAAAAGCCGGAAAAGAAGAAATGCTTAAAAAGGGAATCAAACTTATTAAGTTATTGAAAAAGTTTGGCGTTGATATTTCGCACAAACTATTGAAAGATGTCTATGCTCCATTTGGTGGAAACTTGAAACAAATTGTTTGTGGTGGAGCAATGCTTAATCCTGAAGTTGTGAAAGGATTCGCTGATCTTGGTGTTCATATAACCAATGGTTACGGAATTACTGAGTGTGGTCCACTTGTTTCAATGAATACAGAAACTCAGACAGAACCATATTCAATCGGAACACCTGCAAAAAATCTTGAAATCAAGGTTGCAGACCTCAACGAAGACAATGTTGGTGAGCTCTGTGTGAAGGGTGAGAGTGTTTCAAAATGATACTACAAAGACGCAAAAGCAACAGCTGAAGTTTTTGATGCTGATGGATTCTTCCACACTGGAGACCTTGTTAGAGCTGACAAGAAAGGCAGATTGTTCATTGCAGGAAGAAAGAAAAATGTGATTGTGCTTTCAAACGGAAAGAATGTTTGTCCTGAGGAAATTGAGACAGAAATCATGAACACCATTCCTTATGCAAAAGAATGTGTTGTTTATGAAGGAAACTATAATGGAAACACAATGATTTGTGCAGGTGTGTTTATTGAAGATGAAGAAATGCGCAAAAATAGAGATCAAATTCAAGCGGATTTCAGAGCTCTCAATAAAACAATGGAAGTTTACAAAAAAGTCGGTTATGTTAATCTTCCAGCAACAGAATATGAAAAAACTGGTTCTAAGAAAATTAAAAGAGACACAATACTTGCTTCTCATGATGAGAAGGGTGGAATTGTGTTATAATGAGGAGGCAAAGGGTTATGAATAAAATGAAACATATTATCAGTGAGTATGTTGATGTTCCTGAAGATAGCATTAACGAGTCAATGAGCTTGCAAGGTGACATTGGTCTTGATTCTTTCAGTTTGATTTCAATGCTTGTTGAAATTGAAAATGAATTCAATATTGAAATTCCTGAATATGAACTTAGGAACTTCCAAACACTTGGCGATATGTACTCTTATATTGAAACTACTGCCAATGTTTAATATTATTTTGATATAATAAAAAAGACCACGAGTGATCTCGTGGTCTTTTTTGTTTTTGTTTAAGATTAAAAAAAATTGTTTATGCAAAATTTATGAAAGATTGATTTTTGATGAATTAATAATGAAAGTGTTTTAAATTTCAATATTGTTCACTTTATAAAATTTATTATTTAAAAAATATTTTTTATTTGTGCAAATGAAATAGGGGGTGGGTGAAAGAATTTTATGTGTTTGTTGTAATGAATAATTTTGAAATTTTTATATTTGTCTTATAATCAAAAAATCTGCAAATTGATTATAATTATATTGAATATCATATGCTTTTTATTGTTTTTTGCAAAAAAATGCAAAATTTGAGTATTATGTCTGACAATTATAGTGGTGTTATGTGTGTCATATGTTCGAATATTCCTCACAAAAACGCGTGTTTTACATAAAGTTTTTCATTGATGTAAAAATTGCAAAATTTTAAAATTTAAATTAAAAAACGCATCAAAAAACCATAATTCAGATTTTAACAATAATAAAACATATAAAGATAAATGCGATAATTGAGAAAACATCAACAAAATTTGTTGGTGTTTTTTGTTTGTGGATTTCTATGATTATGTATCTGTTTAATAAAAATTTACAAA
>JAFTJJ010000067.1 GCA_017456465.1 Clostridia bacterium
ACTAAAATTTACACATTTTCTGATTCGTCAGAAGCTTCAGGTTTTTTGCGGGTTTTTGTGCGAAGTGTTTTTGCCTTTGTTGATTTTGAGCTTGCTGCTGCGGTTTCTTGTGCAATGCGGGCTTGTTCAGCTCTGAGAGCTTCAAGGGCTCTTTCGCTTTTGCGGATGCGTTCTGCAGTTGCTCTTGAGATTTTTGCTTTGAATTGTGTTGCAAGATTTTCTCTCAAGTTTTTCAAAGTTTCATTGTTTGGTGAGAAATGCAAGTTTCCGTCAATCACTGATTCAAATGCATCAATTGTCAATTCAATATTCGCACCAGATTCAATAACTCTGTCAATAAAGAGTGAACCAAGTTTTTTACCTGAAATGATACTCATCAAAAGTCTTGCAGTGTCATAGTCAACAACACATGGTGACATTGTTGCACCAAAGACAACTGGTTTTCCACCCATGCGGGCAAGAACAATTCCTGTGTGGTTTGGAGAAACATGAACATCGGTGAGGTCGGTGAGTTCTGGCTCGAAGTTTGACCCAAGAACAATGCTCTTGCCAGATTTTTTGCCGTCTCTTGCGAGATCAATGAGTTTTGCACCTGATGCAAAGATTTCAACATCACCCTCAAAAGATGGTGAAAGGCGTTTGCCTGTTGGGGAGATGAAATAGGTCTCATCAAAGCCGTTTTGAGCGATGTAGTGGCCTTTGACGCGTTTGATATGTGGGAATGGTTTTGAAAGTGGTTGATAATTTGCATCTGCAATAACATTTCTGAAGCCAAGAGCAGATTGAAGTGTGAGAATTCTGTTTCCATTTGCGTCTGGGGTGCTTTCTGACTGAAATTTTGGTGAACAAATGTCGCCCTGTGCGTTGATTAAATAAAAATCATGATTTTGGTCTTGGACTTTTCTCATTCCTTTTGAATCAAGTTCACCAATAAATTCCAAGAAATCTGAAGTTTTGCCATTTCTGAATGCAAGGAATGATTTTTTCTTATTTGGTGTGTAAATTATCAATGTATGATCAATGTCTGAGCACAAATAGGAATCATCATTCTGAAGATTCACAGGTGACAAAGCGGAAGGAATATAAAGTGAATCAAGACCATCATTATCATAGATTACTGGGTCGCCATTTTTTGTGAAAAGTCTGTAGCCATTGTTGTCACCAGCAACAATAAAAAACTTTTGACCATCTTCATTTGGTTTTAAGTTGTCAGAAACATAAGTGATGTCATCCATAATGACTTTATCACCATGCAAAAGAGCATAGTATCCAGCTTTTGCTTTTTCTTTGTCTTTGTACACACCTAAAACAAATTTTTCTCCTTGATGATGTAACTCAGAAAATTTGAATTTGTTTGCTATTGCATTAAATATACCCATAAAAAGCCTCCAAAATTTATTAATTAAGTATAGTATAAACTAAGTTTCGATTATAGTCAATATTCTATTTTCCTAAAAAATCAAAAATTTAACAAAATTTCATCTACAAAATTACAAAAAATTAATTAAATATGATTATGCAAAAACTTTTATTATTGATAGAATACTTTTCATGCGAAAAAAATGTGATCAATGATAGGAGATTGAAAATGGAAAATCAATTTGAAGGTCAATACAGTTGTGAATTTGAGAATGAGGTGATCAAAATTTCTGCACGAGTGGTCACAAAAGAACTTGTGGATCACATTTTTGAATTTTATTTTCCAGATGTGATTTGTTTTGATGATTCTGTTGAGGTTTTGGATGAGAGGGCTTTTTCGCGTCAAAACCTTGCACTGGTTGATCTTGAAAGTGCAAAGAATGTTCAAGTGATTGGTGACTCTTGTTTTGAAGGAGCTTTTAACATTGATTGCAACAACGCATTTGGAAAAGTTTTGCGCATTGGAAAGAAGTGTTTCAAGGATGCAATCATTCTTGGGAAAATTGAAATGCCAAGGCTCACATGTGTTCCAGATCGAGCATTTTGGAATACAGACGCTTACAGCATTTTTCTGCCTTCTGCAACGAGTGTGAGCGATTCAGCTTTTAAGTACGCAAGCACTGAGGCTGGAATTGACTGCAAAGTTCAATCAGAGGCTCAAAAAACTGCAATTTTGTTATAAAAATAGAGAAAAAGGCATATTTTTTTGGATTTAATGTGAAAACTGTTGACTTTTTGTAAAAATTGTGAGTATTATAAAAATTACCGTATTTGAATGCACTAAATTATTTGAGTTTCAGAGCTAATCGAATAATTTAGTGCATTTTTTTTCGCGGAAAATCAGAAGAGAAGAAAAGGAGGTTTAAATTTTTTTGCATTTACAACTGAATAAGAAAAACAAGGAGGAAAACATGATAACGCTTGAAAATGTATCAAAAACTTACAAGGTTGCTTGTAGGGAAAAGGGATTGTGGGGGGCATTCAAGAGTCTTTTTAATCGAAAATATAAGACCATCGAGGCCCTGAAAAATGTAACATTCACAATCAAACAAGGCGAAATTGTTGGGTACATTGGTCCAAATGGTGCGGGGAAAAGCACCACAATCAAAATTATGACTGGGATCATTTCACCAACCTCTGGCAACTGTCAAATTGATGGTTTCAACCCATTCAAAGACAGACAAAAGTATGTTCGGGAAATTGGAGCGGTCTTTGGGCAAAGATCCAATCTTGCTTGGGATGTGCCTGTGATTGACTCTTATGAACTGCTTCGGGATATTTACAAAATCCCTCAATCAGAATATGAAAAAAATTTAAAAACACTTTCTGAGAAATTGGATTTGAATGAACTTTTGAATCTTCCCTTGAGGCAACTCTCACTTGGTCAGCGAATGAGATGTGAGATTGCAGGCGCTCTGCTGCATTCTCCCAAAATACTCTTTTTGGATGAGCCAACAATTGGTCTCGATTCAATATCAAAGCTCAAAGTTCGTGAGTTCATCAAGGAAATGAACAGGGGAACAAATCTCACAGTTATTCTCACAACACACGACATGAATGATATTGACGCCCTTACAAACAGAATCATTTTGATTGGAAAAGGTCAAAAACTTTATGATGGAAGTTTTGATGCAATCAAACAGCAATACTCAAAGAGTGTGCTTGTCAAAGTTCAAATGGCAAAACCTTATGAAAATGTGCAGATCAAGGGCTATGAAACAATTTCCGTTGAAGGCAATGAAGTGACGCTCAAAAACTTGCCTGAAACAACATTTTCTTATGTTAAACTTGTGCAAGAACTTGAAAAAAATTATGAAATTGTGGACATCAGCACAAAAGCGCTTGAGCTTGAGGAAATCATTTACAGCTTGTACAAGGAGTATGAGCTATGATGAGCACTTTTTCATCTATATTCAAAATGAATGTCAAACAGCAATTTCAATACAGAACTGCGGCGATATCTGGAATGGTTACGCAATTCTTTTTTGGGTTCATGCAAATTGCACTCTTTACTGCCTTTTTGTCTCAGGGGGAATCTGAATTCACAGTGCCTCAAATGGCATCTTACATTTGGCTTCAGCAATGTTTTTTCACGCTCTTTAAATATTGGGACACATGCAAACCAGAAATTTCAGAAAAGATTGTGAATGGTGACATGGCATATCAGCTCATTCGTCCCATGAATCTTTATGACTTTTGGTTTCAAACGGTTCTTTCAAAATCATTTGGAAGCTTTTTGATGCGTGCAATCCCGCTGTCACTTGTTGTTGTGTGGCTTCCAGCAGGTCTTGGGCTCATGGCACCAGTATCTCTTTTGAATTTCTTGTTGTTTTTGGTTTCTGCAGTGATTGGTGCGTTTTTGGTGACAGCAATTGTTATGATTGCTTACATCATTTCGCTTTATACTTTGTCACCTGCAGGGGTGTTCAGTTTTTTGGTGGCGGTGGCGGGTCTTCTTGCTGGGCAAATTGTTCCACTTCCAATGCTTCCTGAAAGCGTTCAAACCATCTTCAGCTTTTTCCCATTCAGGTATGTTTCAGATTTGCCATATCGAATTTTCATTGGAAACATCAATGGAACAGATGCTCTCGTTCAAATTGGAATTCAACTTGCATGGCTTGTGGGGCTTGTTTTGATTGGCAAACTTGTCATGAACAAAAAGCTCAAAAAACTTGTGGTGCAGGGAGGTTAGTGGATTATGGGATTATATAGAAATTATTTGAAAATCCAAGTAAAATCAACCTTTCAATATCGTGCATCATTCTTGTTTGACATCATTTCTTCAGCGCTTTCAACCATTGGTGTGTTTTTTGGAATAATTCTTTTGTTTCAAAACTATGACACAGTGGGTGGCTACACACTTTCTGAAGTTCTGATTACTTATTCAATGGTGTTTTGCAGTTTCTCTGTTGCGGAATGCATGTTCAGGGGGTTCGACCAATTCGACAAACTTGTGAGAACTGGAGAGCTTGACAGACTTCTTATTCGTCCAAGAAGCATTTTCTTGCAAGTGCTTGGATATAAGGTTGAATTTAACAAAATTGGCAGGATTGTGTTCAGCCTTGGGGTTTTGATTTATGCTCTCATTTCAGCTGATATTGTTTGGACTGCGATGAAGGTTGTGACTGCAATCTTGATGTTTGTGGGATCGATTGTGCTTTTTGCAGGAATGTTCCTCATCTTTTCTGGAGTGAGCATTTTCACTGTTGATGGCATTGAGTTTATGAATGTGCTCACAAATGGAGGAAGGGATCTTGC
>JAFTJJ010000068.1 GCA_017456465.1 Clostridia bacterium
ATCTGATGCATGAATAGTTCGTTCTTCTTCAAAAAACAAAAGGTACCAATCCTCACCAAGTATTAAACTCGGCTCTCTTCCAGTAACCATATATTCCATTGCCAAACTTCCTGCAGTCTTGACATTTTCAAACATTAACTCAGCCATATCAGGATGATGCGCAAGTCTTCCAATTTGAACCATCTTTTCAATATCCACATTGTCAATCTCATTGCCTTGTTTATAAACAATTTTTCTGTTTCCATTATATTCAACTTTCATTTAATTTTTCACCCAACAAAAAATATGATACACACAGAGTATATCATATTATATTTCAATTTTATATAGTTTTTAAAAATTTAGTAATAATTTTGTTATGCCTGAATATTTGTTCCTTTTTGATATTCATATTTGCCATTTTGATTTTTTGAAAATTTATATTCTTTATGAATAAGTGTACGAAGCTTGTCCACACCTTCTTCATGCTCAAGTTCAAACCCCAAATTTATCAACTTTTGTTTCAAAATATCAAACTGTTCATCTTCAGAAAGTCCAAATATAGATTCATCATAACAATAATCCAAAAGACCAACATGCTTTATGTCTTGCAATTGATGCCACTCAGTACCCTTTCGATAAATCCAATCAGTTTTTCTCGTATCAATCACTTCAACAAAACCAGCAGCTTTGAGCTTTTGAATCCAATCAGACAATTCAGTCAATGAGGAAACTTTAATTTGCCCTTGACAATCTTCACTCAAAAGCTTAAGATTTTGAACACCTTCAAAATTTCTTATTCTAACGCAAGATGATTTTATCTCATACTCACTCATTTGTGTTAAATCCACACTAGGTTTTGCAAAATAAATGTCACGAGTCACAGTTTTAAAAAATTCTTCAAACCCATTTGCAAGAAGAATTTTTTCACACTCTTCCTTGCTTTGTTTTATCTTCATTCCAATTTCAACTTCTTCCATTTGGTGACTCCTCAAAATGACTTTTGTTTATATCAAATCCAATTGGCGAGCAACTGTGCACCCATGGAAATGCTGCTGTCTCACTTGGTTGCAATTTGTATGCAACATCAATGAAACCAGCCAAGTTCACACCACTTGTCACCATCACTGCGCACGTGTCATCTGCATCATATTTCATAACAACATACTTGATTGCTTCCCGTACTCTCGTTTGAAGAGCAACCCAAGATTCAGACTTGTCATAACACTTCATTTCTGAAAGTCTTTCATCCAAAAAGATTTGAGCATTCAGTGATTCATTTAAAAACCTTGCAGTTTCAGTGTGTCTGAACTCTGGTGCTGTGAATATTCCAATAAGTTTTGTTCCTCTGCTTTTAATTCTTTCTGAAAGTATTTTTCCCGAAAGAATGGCATCCTTTCTTCCGAGCTCAGTAATATCATCCGCTTGCGTTGGCGGATTCCCTTTATCTCGAAGCGCGTGATGCACGTAATAAATTTGCATAAAAATTTCTCCTTACCTTAAAATCATGATAACACAAAAGAGAAAGTTGAATCAAGTAAAATTATTATGTATAAAATATACATATAGCCCATCATTTCATTTTACATTGTGCCATAGCATGTGATATATTATTAATAGTTAAATATTCAAAAGGAGTTTTTTATGGACGAAAATCAAAATGTCACTGAAGAAACAGCAGTGACACAAGCACCCTCTGAAGAAAAACAAGAAAGCACACACGCTGTCAACAGAGAACGACGTGGAACAAGCGCTCTTAGATCATCAATCATGACAATGCTTCAAATATCTAATATCGCCTTTTGCATCAGTCTCGGCTATTTATTAGTTACATTCTTGATGAATTCCTTTGGCGTTAATATGTCACCATTCTTTGGCGGCATGATTTCAAGTCTAACACTTGGCATTTCTTCTGCAATTGGCATTTTTTATTACATTATAATTTTTTTAATTGCAACACTAATTATTGGGTTGATGATTGGGTTTGTAAATATTAACAACAACTACTCAAAATTACTCAAAGAATCCAATAAACAAAATTTTGACATAGTAGTTGCCCCATCACAAACAATTTCTTGCATGATTGGTATCGTTCTTGTTATGTTTTTATTATCATTTTTCAGCTTATCCTTCATCATGAATGATATGTTTTCACTTCCTATCATTTGCTTGATTGTTTCAACCGTTGCGCTTATTGTTTCATTTGTTTTAATCGTTGTATATATCATCAAAAATAGAATCAATTATAACAAACTTTCTGATATTGACAAATTTATTGTGAAAGAACAAAGTAAAGGTCTCATCAAAAACAAAGAAAAACGCGAGAAAAAGCGTGAAAGAAAAAGAATGGTTGGAAAACTATATTAATAAACAAAGGAGACATTTATTATGGGAATCTTTAAAAACATACTCAAAGACAGAACAAATCAAAAATTCTTCAGAAAATCATTAGAAAAAGAAAGAGTGACTTATGAGGCAATCAAAGAAAACGCTGAGCTTGCCCCTGTCTCAAAGAAAATGGGAACAAGAAGCATCATGTTTTCAGTGTTCACAGTTCTCACTGTTGCCCTTGCAATTCTTGGGTTCTACTTGCTTTTTACAGTTACTGATCCAACGCAAATCTTTCTTTGGATTTTGATTGGAATCGCTCTTGGCGTTGCAGCAATTGTACTTGTTATATTGTTCTTTGTTAAAGCTGTTTATTGCCTTATCTTGCAATTCAGACTGAACAAAACAAAAACCACATGGATTGCACTTGCTTTGATCATACTTCCTGCACTCTTGTTTATTGTGGCAATAATTTTAATCATCGGCTTTGCTAACGGTGCAAAATAATTCAAAAATAAATTATACAAATTAGGAGAAAAAATTATGGAACTTTGGACAAAAAGTCACATCAAAACATTACTACCAACAATTGCGGTCATGATTATTTTAGCAATTGTTTTGAAACTCACAATCGGAAAGAAAGAAGAAAAAATCAGAATGATTCCTTTCCAAATCGTTGCAGTCATGCTTGTTGTACTGGAAGTTATTAAACAAGCTCTGGCTATTGCCGATGGTTACACCGACCTTTACAAATTACCATTTCACTTCTGCAGCCTTTTCATTTTCTTCCCAATCATCACAGCATTTTACAAAGGAAAATTCAAAGACAATATCAGATCATTCACAACAACAACACTTGCAATGCTCACAATCTTGATGCTTGTTTATCCTCAACTGATTTATCCAGAATGGCAAATCATTGAATGCTTCGATCATTTCTTCAATTTCCACACTG
>JAFTJJ010000069.1 GCA_017456465.1 Clostridia bacterium
AAGCTTCAAGATTGAAGGAAGGATGAAATCACCTTATTATGTTGCAACAGTTGTGAATGCTTACAGACGAGTGATTGATGCTTATTATGAAGGTGGTTGCAAAAAATTCGCCGTGAGTGATGAAATCAAAAGGGAACTTTTGAAGGCTAGTCACAGAAAGTACACGACGGGATTTACTTTTGATGATGGAGAAGTAAGACAAAATTATGAAAGCGCTGGTCAAGAACAGGATTCAAAATTTATGGCAATTGTTCTTGATGGTGGAAAAGGACAAGCAGTTGTTGAACAAAGAAACAAATTTTCTGTTGGTGACAAACTTGAAATTTTGAGTCCAAGCGATGCGTGGAACAAGAAAATCACCATTGCAAAAATTGTCAACTCAAAAGGTGAAGAAATTGAATCGGCAAAGCATGTTCAAGAAAAAATTACAATCATTTTCGATGACCAAATTGAGCTTTTTGCTGGTGACTTGCTTAGAATGTAGAAATATATATAGTAACGTTCCTTTATATAGTTATTATATCTATATTACATAATACAAAAAATTGAGAGCTAACACTCTCTTTTTTTTGTGTTGAAATTTGGGGATTTGTGTCATAAAAACAAAGGTGATTGGAATAAACTTTATTTGAAGGGGGGACTTGTTTATGCTTGTTTCATTGATTAAGCTGATTTTTAAGTTGTTTTTTTTCACAGGACGAATTGAAAGAGGGAAAGCATTCTTGAAACCACTTTCTCGTGAAGAGGAGATTTGTTGCTTTGAAAAGATTGAATCCGGTGACAAGTCTGCTGAAGAAAAATTGGTTGCACACAATTTGAGGTTGGTGGCTCATGTTGCAAAAAAATACAGTAAGTGTGGTTATGATGCTGACGAACTCATTTCAGTTGGGTCGCTTGGGCTTCTTAAAGCTGTGAGAACTTATAAGCTTGATAATGGAAACAACTTTTCAACCTATGCCTCAAAGTGCATCACAAATGAAATTTTGATGCTTATGCGCTCGGACAAAAAACGAGTGGGTGATGTTTCACTTGAATCAGAAATTGCATCGGATAAAGATGGCAATGCTGTGCGAGTGAAAGGTGTTATTCCATCAAGTCATGAAGCTCTTGAAGATGGAGTTGAAACAAGTGTTCTTGCATCAAATATTGTTGAGATCATGAAACGGGAGCTTTCAGACAGAGAGTTTTTGGTGATGGATTTGAGGTTTGGTCTTTCGGGAAAGCCTCCGCAAACGCAAAGCCAGATTGCCAAAGTTCTTGGGATTTCAAGATCATATATTTCAAGGATTGAATCGCATGCGATTTCTGTTGTGAGAGCACATGTTGATGATAATTTTATGTATTGACATTTTGTCTTTAATTTGCTATAATAATTTTGCGCAAAGTTAGCTGGATGGTTGCGCTGGCCGAAAGGCCAGTGAGGAAAGTCCGAGCACCGCAGAGCAAGTGTGCTTGATAACGTCAAGCTGGGGTGACCCAAGGAAAAGGGCAACAGAAATATACCGCCAAATTTTTTATTTGGTAAGGGTGGAAAAGTGAGGTAAGAGCTCACTCACTGATATGGAGACATATCTTTGATGTAAACTCCACACGGTGCAAGATGTTGGGACATGGACACTTCAAGTGTTCAAAGAGTTGCTCGCTCGTCCCCGTGATCGCGATGAGCAATCTGGTGACAGGTTGCCAAGATAGATGACCATACTTTGACAGAACTCGGCTTATAGGCTAACTTTTCTCCCCAAACTGGGCTGAAGGTTTTTGAAACCTTTGGCTCTTTTTTTATGTTTATTTATTTTGTCTCTGGTTCATAATTTGTGCATGTGGTTGTTGCTTGTTCTTGCTTTTTCATTTCTTGTGCTTGTGTTTGCACTTGTGTTTTTTGTGAAAAGAAAAATTCAGAAAATCAAGATGATGGCGTGTAATATTCTCAGTCAAAAGTCATTGAATGATTATTGTTCTCAGGTTTTGAAAAAACGCAAAAACTCAAATTATGGCATGAAAAACGATCATTATTTGCTCAAATCACAACAAAAATACTCATATTTGCAGTTTTTGCTTCCATGTATTTCGAAATTTGAATTTGATGAAATATTGTGTGAAACGAATAAACTTTTGTTTCCTGAAGGTGTCATCAAGCAAAATGTTTCAAGCTTGTTCGAGAAGGGTGATGTGTGTGTGTTCTCTCATGAGAAGTTTCGTTCGGTGAAGGGGCGGATTTTGATTTTGGAGATTGCAAAGGCATACGTTTTTTTGAGTTTGAATGACAAAACTTTTGACATGGTTGCGCACTTCAAAAATATTGCGATTGAATATAAATTGTTTAAAAAAGAAATTCAAATTTTGCCAAAGTTGGTAAAATATTTTTTTGTGTTTGAACTTTTGAATTTGGCTCGTGATCTTCAATCTGTCAGAATCCAAATTGAAAGGGCAAAAGAATTGAAACGATGGAAAGAGTTTGTTGTTCACTCACGTGCTTCCATATATTCTCTTGCAAAACACAAACCGTCACTTTTGTCGCAGTTTCATTTTTCTGAAAAATTTGTAATTGATTCATGTGTTCATTTGTCCAAGGATTTGCTTGATGCACTCTCAAGATGCAAAGCAATTTTTTTGTGGTGCAAAGTTCTTTGATCCTTTTGCTCAATTGCCTTAAAATGTTGGCTTGATTTGTTTGCAAGCGTGGCTTTCTTTATGTTATACTTTCATCTAGATATAGTTAATATATAGGAGCTTTTCTTATGGACATGTTTGAACAATCAAGAGCAAGAGTTCAACCACTTGCCGAACGCATGAGGCCAACTTCACTTGGTGAATTTGTTGGTCAAGAACACATCGCAAAAAGGGGAAGTGTCTTGAGACGTGCGATCGAAGCCGACATGCTTTCATCATGTATTTTTTATGGCCCTCCTGGAACAGGAAAGACCACTCTTGCAAAATTGGTTGCAACTGCATCAAATGCAGAATTCAGAGTTTTGAATGCTGTGTCATCTGGTGTTGCTGATGCAAAAAAAATCATCGAAGAGGCAAGAGCAAACAGTGAGATGTATGGCAAAAAAACCATACTCATGCTTGACGAGTGTCACAGGTGGAGCAAAGCGCAGTCCGATGCAGTGCTTGAAGCGATTGAAAAAGGTTACATCGTGTTCATTGGTTCAACAACTGAGAACCCATACATTTCAATGACTCGTGCCATTGTGTCAAGATGCAGAGTTTTTGAATTCAAACCTCTCTCGAGGCAAGACATCAAAAAACTTATTTGCCGCGCGATTGATGACAGAGAGCGTGGTCTTGGAACAAAGCCGCTTGAAATTTCTGATGAGACAATTGATTTGCTGATCAGGCTTTCAAATGGGGATGCAAGGGTTGCTCTTGGTGCTCTTGAACTTGCTGCATCAAGCACGCCAATCAAAAACAAAAAAATCACAATCACGAACGACATCATTTCAGAATGCATGCAGGGCAAGGTTCTTTCAATTGATGAAGACATTTTTTATGACATGCTTTCAGCATTTTGCAAGAGTCTCAGAGGCAGTGATGCTGATGCTGCGGTCTATTGGAGTCAACGACTCATAAAGTCGGGAGTTGATCCCCTCATCATTGCTCGCAGGCTCATTGCTCATGCAAGTGAGGATGTTGGTCTTGCAAATTCTCAGGCGCTTGTGGTTGCGACAAGTGCGC
>JAFTJJ010000070.1 GCA_017456465.1 Clostridia bacterium
CATGGCTCAATGCAGGCACAGACAAACTTTCTGTTGCTGTTGAGTGCGGAGAGGGAACAATTCTTGAAAGAATAATTTTGCCGGACGGTTTTTTGCCATATGTTGGTGAAACTGCTGGAACAGCGATTGAAATTGGCGACACTTATGAATCAACAAACTTTCCTCTTTCTGATGAAGAGTGTTGTGGATGGTTTGTGGACGCAGAATATAGTGAAGTATTGGACTTTGGTGATATTGAAATTGAAACCGATGAACTGATAGTAGAACCTGAACCACTCAAAATATATACCGCAGAAGCGAGTGATACGTCCAATTTTATATTTGCGCTCAATAGTGATGGAACGAGCTATAATGTGAAAGCAAGTGGAACATCCATTTCAGGAACCATAGTGCTTCCAGCAAAATATGACAATGGAACAAATGGTCTTTTGCCAGTGACAAGCACATATGCTGCTACATCGTCATCCACAGGAGCATTTTTTAATTGCAAGAGCATGACCAAACTTGTTGTGAATTCAAACATGACAAGTATTGGAAATTATGCATTCCAATATTGTTCAAAACTTACGACAATAAACATTCCAGACAGTGTGACAAGCATTGGAAGTTCTGCATTCCTTAGTTGCAGCGGTCTCACAGAAATTAACATTTCAACCAGTGTGGAAAGTATTGGAAAACAAGCATTCTATAGTTGCAGCGGTCTCACAGAAATTAACATTCCAGACAGCGTGACAAGCATTGGAAGTTCTGCATTCCATTATTGCACAGGCCTCACATCAATCACGGTTTCAAGTGAAAACACAGTGTATGACAGCAGAGAGAATTGCAATGCAATCATTGAAACAGCATCAAACACACTTATTCAAGGATGCAAAAATTCAAGCATTCCAGCCAGCGTGACAAGCATTGGAGATTCTGCATTCCGATATTGTTCAAAACTTACGACAATAAACATTCCAGACAGTGTGACAAGCATTGGAAGTTCTGCATTCCATTATTGCACAGGCCTCACAGGTGTAACAATTGGTAGTGGTGTGACAAGCATTGGAGATGATGCATTCGAATATTGCACAAGCCTCACATCAATCACGGTTTCAAGTGAAAACACAGTGTATGACAGCAGAGAGAATTGCAATGCAATCATTGAAACAGCATCAAACACACTTATTCAGGGATGCAAAAATACTATAATTCCAGCCAGCGTGACAAGCATTGGAGATTCTGCATTCTATCGTTGCACAAGCCTCACGGACATAAACATTCCATACGGTGTGACAAACATTGGAGAGTCTGCATTTGAATATTGCACAGGGCTTACAAGCGTTAACATCCCAGATAGTGTTACAAGTATTGGAAATGGTGCATTCTTTTATTGCACAAGCCTCACGGACATCAACATTCCAGACAGTGTGACAAGCATTGGAAGTCAGGCATTCTATAGTTGCAGCGGTCTCACAGAAATTAACATTACAAACGGCGTGACAAACATTGGAGAGTCTGCATTCGAATATTGCACAGGGCTCACACATATCTTTGTTCCAAGCACTGTGACAACAATTTCGGCATCGGGTTATTATAATTCTCCATTTTATGGCTGTTCAAGCAGTTTGGTGATTTACACAGATGTTGCGAATGCAAGCAGCAAGCCAAGTAGATGGGGAACATATTGGTATTATTATGGAAGCAATAAAACCTTGACAGTTAAGTACGGTTATTCAAGAGAAAATTATGAGATTGAAGTGGGGCTCAGAGAGCCAGGACCAAGTGTTACACTGGTTCCTTATATTGATGGGGAGCCGCAGAGTGCAATCGATTGCATTATTGGCACAGCATATGACGATATTGCATTCCCACTCACAGATGAGCAATGTGTGGGCTGGTTCCTTGATCCAGAGTACACACAAGTCTTTGATCCAACAGCACTCACTGAAGAAGATGTCGGAACA
>JAFTJJ010000071.1 GCA_017456465.1 Clostridia bacterium
CTCGAGCTCCTCGGGAGTACGTTCAAATAATGGTTGCAATACATTCAACCCATGAAGACAAAAAACCAGTATAATAGCAAAATCCCCAAGCGAGCGCACCAATAATCATCACAAGCCCACTGAACAAAAATGCTTTGCCAAGTTCATTGCCAGTCTTGTCCTTAGTAATAACGTTTTCCATAAAAACGCCTCCTTAACAATTTTATGCTAATAAAATTATATAAAATTTCTTTACCACATGTCAAGCCAATAAAAAAATTATCATAAATCACTTGATAAATTCAAAAACATGTGCTAAACTACTCTTGTTGTTTGAAAATCACAATTGAACAACACTGTAAAAAACTTACTCCATCCAAGATGTAAACAAAAATTTAATATTCATGCCGAAGTGGCGAAATGGAACAGAAACAAGCGCATGCTGTGCATGATAAAGCGAGTTGATTGTTCTTTGAAAATGCATAAGCTTTGCTGATTTTCAGCAATTGCGTTGCAAATTTTCTAAGAGGACGACCCGGAAGGGTCTGCCATAGACGGCACACTACTCCATCCAAGATGTAAACAAAAATTTAATATTCATGCCGAAGTGGCGAAATGGCAGACGCACACGACTCAAAATCGTGCGAGGGAGACTTCATGCGGGTTCAAGTCCCGCCTTCGGCACCAAAGAAGAAATAGTGTCTTCGTGACACTATTTTTTTTATTGCAAATTCCCTATCTTCGTTCTTTAGGTCGACATTGGTTATTACAAACAACACAAAAGAACTCAGTTCACTCGAACTGAGTTCTTTATTTATTTTTGACTTTCATTTTCGCAAAGCTCAGGATGCCTTGAAATTAAATTTTCAATCACTCGCTTGCAATTTTGATAATGCGGTGAATCAACGCCTCGCCTTGCTTTGATGTCTTCAAGCCTTTCTTCAAAAGCAACATAATTGCCTTTTTTGTCGATATGCATATCAGCAAAATTGAGCAAATCCAACGCATCCGACACATATTCGTCTGTTGGCTTGCCGTGATAAAGCACCTCAAGAGCATACTCATAACCTTGATTTTTCAAAATTAGATATCCAATTTCATGATGTTCCTCACTTGTCCCAAACTCAAAACCAATGTCGTGAACCATCCCAAGTGTGAACATTTTTGTCTCATCAAGCCCCAAAACATAAGCTTTTTCTTTCATGAGCCTTGCAACACCAATAATGTGCTTCAATTTGTTTTCGTCAATCATAATATGACTCTCCAGTGGTCACTTTTGATTTTCTTCATCAAGCAACACATATTCTTTTTTTATTGCTTTTTGAATGATATCAATTCCATTGATTTTGCTTGGATCAAGCTCTGCAACATCAAGCCACATTGGTTCATAGTAGTTTTCTGGTGTCATACGATCAAGTTCCTCACCGCTGAGCTTTACTTCACCACTCACAATTTCAGCATGAAAATAATGCTCCTCGTTGTTTCTTGACCCAAGATATCCAAGGATTTTGATGTCAACATTCATTTCTTCCTTAAGTTCACGGACAACGTTCTGCTCAAGAGTTTCTCCCGATTCAAGTCCGCCACCAGGGATTGCAAAATATTCTTTCACTTCCCCATTTTTAATTTTTCTTCTGAACATTGCAAGCAATTTTCCGTCTTCCACAATAATTGCTCTTGATGAAATTCTCACTTTCTCTTTACCTCCACTTTTCTTATTGCTTGTGAAAGTTGTTCACAACCTTCATTTTTTTTCTGCAGTCCTTGCAGTAAGATGGCCTAAAAAAGCCCTTTGATTTGTAAAATTCTTGGTCTTTTACTGTCCAAACAAACTCATTTTCACATTTCTTGCATTTGAGAGTAATGTCCTTTGGTTCTGCTGGCTTCTTTTCTTCTTGTTTGTCTAAAGCCACTTCTTCCTTTTTTTCTTCAGCCACTTCGGCTTGTTCCATATTTTCTTCATCTTCTGGCACATGATGCAATTCTTTGTAGTTATCAAATTGATCACCGAAC
>JAFTJJ010000072.1 GCA_017456465.1 Clostridia bacterium
AATTCGATTGGTCAGTGTACATCATGTTCATCAAATGGTCATTGTTTCTCATGTGAGAAACAAGCAAACATAACAGAAAACAACAATTGTATAGAATGCACAAATGGATATTATCTCGAATCAAACAATTGTTATAAATGTTCAACAATATCCCATTGTCTGACATGCTTCCAGACAACGAAGAAGTGCAAGAAATGTTCTGACAAATACATTCCAGACGACACGACTGGATTGTGTTCTGAATGTCCAGTTGAGACAATAAAGACATCTGACACGGAATGCAGCAAGTGTTCGAATACCACTCTCAATTGTCGAACATGTCGATTGATTGACAATTCCAATTATTTGATGGGATCCGTGTGCACAGAGTGTTATGCACCATATCAATTGAGTGAAGATGGGAAGTCATGCATTGAATGTCTACATGGATACGACGAGAAAACAAGGAAATGTCTTTCATTTGATTCGAATGATGGAAAAGTGAAGAACACGGATAGATCGACATCAATCGAGTGCAAGAGTGGATACACATTGAACACAAACACATGCAAGAAGATTGATGGAGATTGTTGGCGACAAGGGAATGCGTCATGTGAATGGTGCAAGAGTGAGAACACAATGACGACATCCAATGATTGCACAAACAATGTCACACACTGCAAATACTCGAGTGATGCAGTGTGTCTTCTCTGTGAAGGACGATACACACTCGATGCAAATGGAAAATGTCAAGAATCGAATATGAATGAGTGTCTGTATCAATATGACAACCGATGTCTGATTGCGAGTGAAGGAGAATACATTTCAACAGTGAAAGAGAATGGTGGTTTGATGTCATGTGAATCCTCATCTGCTGTTTGTTTCGAACACAATGAGATACGATATGATTACCGATGTGATGGTACATCGTATCTCCACAATGAGAGCAATGTCTGTGTCTCTGTTGGTGATGATGGAGAATATGGATGCACTCAAGTCCATGAGAGTCAATGTGTTTCATGCCAAGAGAAGCATCATGTTGAGAATGGACAGTGTGTTGTGAACGATGACAAATGCACAATCCAAGAACGAGAGAAGTGCATGAAGTGTGTTGATGGATACATCCTTGTTGGAGGGGAATGCATAGATGTCAGCACGATCGGATGTGAAGAGATCAACAGCAAGACTGGGAAGTGCAAGACATGTGGAGAAGGGACATACAAAGAGGATGACGGATGTGAGACACAAGAAGGAAGCGAGTATTCACGATGTCTCCACATCAACAGAGACAAGAATGGATGTTATGAATGCAAGTGCGAATACCGACTGACAAACAGATACAAGTGTCTGATGACGAATGAAACGAGTGACGATGACACACAGAACAGTTCTGATTCGAATAGTGAAGAGAATGAGAATCAAGACGAGAAAGACTATTCTGATGGTGATGAATCCGAGAATGACGACGACCAAGAAGCACCCCATTCGACACTGAAGAGAACACTCAAACGAGAAGATGATGAACACAAGACAGATTCGTGTGAGATGCATTCTGAGAAAGGATGTTTGAAATGTGCAGATGGATACTATCTTGATGGACGAGAATGCAAGAAATGCCACTACTTGTGTGAGCGATGCAGTGACTATGAGACATGCATCGGATGCAACGAGTATTCATTCCTGAATGGCAGCAAGTGTGTTGAAATCAACCAAGTCTATGTTGGATGTGAAGTGATGATGGCATCGAACAAAGGATGCTTCATCTGCAAAGATGGGTATTTCAAGAAGAATGGCATTGAGTGTGGGGAATGTCACTCGAGTTGTGAGACATGCTTGTTTAGCGAATCGTGTCTGAAATGCAAAGAAGAGCATTGGCGGAAGTACACTGAGGATGGACACTGTCATCCATACGATGAATTGACACACTGCACAAACAAGACACAACATGGATGTGAAGAATGTGAAGAAGGAACATATCTGTCTGACTATGAATGCTTTGAATGTCCCGAGAATTGCACGACATGCACGAGTTCGAGTGTCTGCACAACATGTGAATCCGAGTATGTTCTTGTCAAATCCGAATGCATCCATTTCGAAGACATCGAACACTGTCTCTCTGCAAACAATTCAGTCTGTCTCGAGTGTGCAGAAGGATACGAGTTGAATGATGATTCATCTGGATGTCGAGCAGAGACAAGCAACACTGGATTGATTGTTGGACTGTCAGTTGGATTTGGTGGACTGTTTCTCATGATTATTGTCATCACAGTGATAGTTGTTGTCATTCTTGTCATCATCCAACGACGGAAAGAGGAGGAGAAGATGAGGAATGTCTGTGTCTTCTCGATGAAGCGATCGAACATCACATTCTTTGCACTGAAAGAGGGAGTGTACACAAACAAAGGAGAACTTCGATTTGATGAAGACATTGCTGAACTTCCAGTTGAAGAAGAGACACGAGAACTGATTTGCATTGGGAATCGATCAGGCGAGCGACTGAAGATCCAGTTCACAACGAAAGAAGGATGTGACAAGTATCAAATCCGAACAGAACCACAGATTGTCTCGATGAAAGACGAGGAAGCGTGTGAGTTTGAAGTGTTTGTCAAACCGATGTGCACATGCACAATGGACGACCAGATCCTCCTTGTTGTCCTGAACATCAAAGAGGGAGTCGAGAAACAAGTCCCAATCCCTATCCGCTTCAAGACTGCACCATCAACACGAATCGATTATGACGAGTTGAAAGAAGAGAAGAAACTTGGAGAAGGATCATTTGGAATTGTCTATCTTGGTGATTACAGAGGAAACAAAGTCGCGATCAAGCGAATGAAACAGTTGGACGATGCGAATGTCGAGAAGGGAATGGATGAGTTCACGAAAGAAGTGAAGATGCTTGACAAGTTCCGATGTGAGTACATTGTTCATTTCTATGGAGCTGTTTTCATTCCAAACAAATTGTGTATTGTTACTGAATTTGCACAATATG
>JAFTJJ010000073.1 GCA_017456465.1 Clostridia bacterium
AAGCATGCCCACTGAGCACTTGACTTTGCTGCGTCACCATAAACTTCAGGTTTATAAAGTCTGTTTTTTGCAATTTCAATGTAGTTGTCACAGAAATTCCAGAAAAACTTTTCTATTTTTTCGACTGCATAGCCCATTTCCACATTTTCATAACACTTAATGGTCTCAGCATAGGCTTCGTTGAATTTTTGCATGATATACATGTCCATTGGCAAAATTTCGGCAGGCTTTTCAGGTTTGTAGCCATCAAGGAATGAAAGAACAAATTTCGATGCATTCCAAATCTTGTTCACAAGTTTGAATCCATCTTTCAGTCTGTCATCACTGAAGTACGCATCTCTTCCATAAGCTCCGTTTGCACACCAATAACGTGTCACATCTGCCCCATAAGAAGCCAAAATGTCATCAAGCTCCATCTTTGCATTTCCAAGTCTTTTTGAAATTTTGACCCCTTTGTCGGCCATCATCCAACCATTAACCATGAGTTCTTTCCATGGAAGAGTTCCTTGATGATAATATGCTTTAATAATTGTCCTCAGACTCCAAGTTGTAATGATGTCACGACCACAGAATCTCATGTCCATTGGCATTTTTTCAGCACACCCCTTCTCGTCGTCTGCCCAATCACAGTTGATTTGAGGTGTCACTGATGATGTCGCCCAAGTGTCCATAACATCTGATTCCGGAACAAATTCATCTCCGCCACACTCACATTTGCCAGCAAAAGGAGTTGAAAGCGGATTCACTGGAAGATCTTTTTCATCTGCAAAGTGAGGTTTTCCACATTTTGCACAATACCAAACAGGGAATGGAACACCAAAATAACGCTGCCTTGAAATTGACCAGTCTTGGTTGAGATTTTGAACCCAAGCCAAATACCTCGCCTTCATGCTTTCTGGATGCCAAACAAGCTGATCTCCAAGCTCAACCCACTTTTCTTTGAGTTCAGGTGTTGATGTTCTGATGAACCATTGCTTTTTAGCCAAAAATTCAATTGGCTCCTCGCAGCGCTCATGAACTTTAACGGCATGAGTGATTGGATCTTGTTTGTACATATAACCTTGCTCTTTGAGATCGGCAATGATTTGAGCCCTTGCATCAATTGACTTCATTCCTGCATACTTGCCTGCAATTTCAGTCATTTTGCCACCATCATCAATTGCTTGCTTAAGTTCAAGACCATATTCTCTCCACCACTCAACGTCAGTTTGGTCTCCAAAAGTACAGCACATAACAACACCAGTACCTTTGTCAATTCCAACTTTTGAATCGGTGAGAACTTTGACTTCCGTTTCTTCAAAGAGTGGCACTTTGACCATCTTTCCAACAAATTTTTGATATCTCTCGTCTTCAGGGTTAACAAAAATCGCAACACAAGCTGGCAAAAACTCAGGTCTTGTTGTAGCAATTGGAAGTGTGCCAGACCCATCAGCAAGCTTGAAATTGAGATAGTTGAACACACTTGAAAGCTCTTTGTCGTCAAGCTCAGCAGTCGCGACACTTGTTCTGCACTTGCAACACCATGGACTTGGCTTGTGATCACGATAAGCAATCCCCTTCTTTGCAAGTTCAATGAAAGATTTTTGACTTGTTTTTTGACTCTTTTCGTCAATTGTGTTATATCCAAGTGAAAGATCACAACTCATTCCAGTGTGAACCATCAAATCACGATAACTTTGATTATATGTGTCCACAAGTTCAAGAGCAATTTTTGTAAACTCTTCACGTGGAAGTGTGTGTGCTCTAATCTTCTTTACCTTTTCAACCAAAAGTTCTGTTGGCAACCCGTTGTTGTCAAACCCAAGTGGATAAAAAAGATTTTTCCCTTGCATTCTTTGATAACGCGCATACATGTCCGCTTGCGAAAAACCATAAATATGTC
>JAFTJJ010000074.1 GCA_017456465.1 Clostridia bacterium
CAGAAAATCTCATCAAGTTGTCAACTTCAATTGCGCACCTTGTTCTCATTGTGGTTTCAATGTACTTCGCCTTTCTGTCAGCCAAAACCAATGCCCTCGTGACAAGTTTTTCGCGCTTTTTGAGATTTGCAAGTTCACCAGTCTTTTGCTCAAGTTGTTTTTTGAGAACTGCGATCTCTTGTGCTTGGTTTGCAACCATGAGTTGAGTCTCAATCATATTTTTTCTCACAAGCTCATCTGCTTGTGCCTTTGAATAATTTTTTTTCTTTTCAGCCATTTGTCTTTTCCAACCTCTTTTTCTTGAAATACTTAACCAAAACAACCAACAATAAAACAGCTCCAGCCACAATCATGATGACACTCATCGCCAAGGAAAAAGGAATGTTTCCAATCATCAAAATGAACTTTGAATTTCTCCTTGGTTCAAGAATTGATCTGATCACACCATAAAACATCAAATATCCCGCTGTGACAACACCACGAATTTTGACTTTTTTGTACAAAATAAATAACCCAACAAACCCCAAAACATCAAGCACAAATTCATAGAAAAACAATGCTTCAAAAAAAGCTCCATTCACTTCAACTGCAAAAGGAAAAAATTGCCATGCAGGATCGGTGATCAAATTTCCATAAATTTCTGAATTAAAATAGTTCCCCCATCTTCCAATGCCTTGAGCCAAAATGAGGACAACCACAAGCAAGTCAGCAGATTCCAAAATTGATCGTTTTTTCACAAGTCTCAAAATCACAAGTCCCAAAAGCCCACCAACAATTGCCCCAATGATGCTCATTCCTCCAGACCTAAATTCAAAAAAGTCTGCAATGGATAAGCCACTGTCAAAAAGAACAGCAAACAGCCTTGCAAAAATAATTCCAAGTGGCAAAATTGAAATCAAAATTTCAAAATTGAAGTTGGAATCAAGCTTTCTGATTTTAACAAGCAAAAAACTCAATACATACGCGACAAGAATTGCAAGACTAATAATGACACCATACCAATAAATGTCGATGCCAAAAACAGAAAATGCAACCCTTTCAACTCCCATAATATTCATAATTTCATTATAAAAAATAATCATAAAAAATGCAATTAATTAATCAATTATATTCATATATTTTTATGATTAATTTGCGAAAATTGTGAAAACACCCAAACATTTCCATCACACAAAAAAAAGACCCACGAGAAAATTCGTGAGTCTTTAAATGTTATTTTAAAAATTGTTAAGCACCAAGTTCACCATTTGATTCGTTTGGATTGCCCTTGTTTGAACTTCCAGAACCACCAGATTGTGTGGTGTCTTCTTCCATTCCGTTTTCAGTCGCGTCACTCACTGATCCCGCACCTTGTTCAGGCGTTGCAGATTCGTTTTGCTCTGGAGATTGTCCTTGATTTTCAAGCACAGACTTGAGTGCATCAAGTTCTGCTTGCAAATCAGATTTTTCACCATTAACTTTAACAAATTCTTCGTGAATGCTCACAATTGCCTCAATGAGATCAGCCTTTTGTTCCTTAAGCTCTTGCACTTCTGCTTGCAAGTTTTGTGTTTCAATGAGAGTCATTGTTGGGAAATTCTCTTCTTGTTCAAGAATCTTTTCAAGTTCAGCAATATATGGATCGATTTGATTGTTGATCTCTGTTTCAAGTGCTTCAACATCAAGATTTCCGTTTTCATCCATGAAAGCATCAATGCTCATGTCAGATCCAATAAGTTCCAAAACAAGATCATTGAACACATCGTCAGCCTCATGAAGTGTGCTTTGAATCAAATATTCACTCACAATTGCACCAGCAAGCTCATCATCAGCCATAAACGCTTCAAGATCAAATTCTTTTGTAACGTTTCCATTTTCATCGGTCACATCAACAAAATATTTTGCTTTTTGCTCTTCAGTCAAAATTGAAGAAATTTCATCGTACATGTTTTGAGCAAAAGTTGCAGCATTTTCATAGTCATTCATCGCATTGTTGAAGTTTTGAATTGCGGCATCAAGCGCAGCATGATCACCATTCAAAACTGCAATGATGTCATTGATGTTGTAAGTTCCATCTTCATTTTCAAAAGTGCCCTTCAAATCCTCATGGTTGTTTCCAATTGCATCGAGAATTTGTCCCATTGCTTCCCTGAGCGCTGCTCTTTCTTTCGCTGCTTGTTCATAGTTTTCACTAAGAATTGTGTTTTCTTTTGTGAGATCATCAACTTGATTTGAAAGTTTTGATGAAATAATTCCAAAAGTCAATGTACCAGCGACACCAAGAACTCCAACAACAGCAGCTGCACCAGTCCAAAATTTCCTCATTCTTCTTTCTCTTGGAAGATCATTCATCGCCTTTGTGATTGCTTCATCGATTTTTGAAACCATCATGTCATCAGCCACAACCAAATCCATGTTGAGTCGAAGAGCTTTCCCATCTGGACCATCAAATTCTTCATAATACTCAGCAATTTCTTCAGCAGTCATTGTTCTTGAAACTTGTTCAAAAACCTTTTCAACAACATCTGCATAGATCTCATATTGGAAAGACTTGCTGATTGCATTGTCAACCAATGAAACAAGTGTGTCATCAGCGATAACTTTTTTCATGTCAAGCTTCTTTTCACCATCAGCACCCAAAACATAATATGCTTCTCTTTGATCTTCAGGCATCGTTGCTGCAACTTTTTCAAAAACAGATTTCACAAGTGCTGAGTGTCTCAAATACAATGCAGCATTTGTGTCTCTTTCGCCCCTTGTTCTTTCAAGCTCAGTTTCAGTTGATGATTCAGCAACAGTTGCTCTTCTGCTTGCAATCTCAAGAGCAGCAAGGAGTCTTGCGTTTTCAGCATGAAGACCTGCATTCTCTCTTGAAAGCACGGCGTTTGACTCTCTGTATCTTTCATCAACCAATGCGCTTGCAAAAGTTGTGAGAACTGTTTTGATTGCTTTTGTGTTGAGTCCAGCATAGTCCCCTGTTGTTCTCTTTTCAGACTCGAGCTTTGCAACGTGTGCAGTTGCTTGAGTTATGAAACCTTCGGCAGTTTGAGTTGTGTCAAGATCTCCACGTTTTGAAACATATGCTCTTGCAACTGAAAGTTGAATGTCCGCATTTGTCTCTGTCGCCAAGAATTTGCTCACAGCAATAACTCTCTGACGAGCCTCCCTATCTGTCATGCCAGCTTCATGCAAAAAATCAGCAACCTCTGCCTCAAACTTTGTGAGATCAACGTCGCCTTTTTCATTCATGCAAGCCGCCAAAATTTCATTAAGATTCTTTTTTGTTGCCATTTTTATATTCCCCCAAATATATATTCAAATGAACACTGTTTTCTGATCTAGCCCTCATTTTTTGTGACTATATTATACTATATGACCACCCCATTGTCAATACCTCTTTTTGAAATAAATTGATGCCTTTTTGTTCCCCAAAATCCAACAAAAAACACCCCGAAAACTCGAGGTGCTGAGATGGTTTTATGCCCTTATTTAATCTCAACGACAGCGATGGAAAAACCGCCATCATGAGATATTGACAAATTGACTTCACTCAGGTTTTTTGATTTCAAATATTCACCAATTTTGTCAGTAATCACAATGAAAGGCTCACCTGACTTTTTGTGATCAATTTCAATGTCAGAAAGCGAAAAAGCGTCACCAAGTCCAAGCCCAAGAGCCTTCAAAAAAGCTTCTTTGGCATTGAACATTCCAGCAAACGTGTTGTCTCTTTGTGAGCAAGCATCACCAATTGTTTTTGTGATTGCCTTCTTGTTTGCATACTCAACCTCAGCCTTTGTGAACACTCTGTTGTTCACATCAGACTTTGCCAGTTTTGAAACTCTTGAAACTTTGATAATGTCAACTCCAATCATTCTTCTTTCTCCTTTTTTGCAGCTTCAATCACACTGCTGATAATATCAAATGAAAAACCTTTTCTTGCAAGCCCAGCAAACAAATTGTTTTTTGTTTTTTCATTCCACTCTTTGCCGCGCAAATACTTCCTTGCATAAGCCAAGGCACCATCTTTTTCACTTTCTTCATCAATTTCTGCAAGCGCCTCAGCCATGTCCTCAGCCAAAATCCCCTTTTGCTTGAGTTTGCTTTCAAGCTCCCGCCTGCTTTTGCCAGGAAAAGATCTCACAAAAGCTTTCGCAAATTCAGCATCATTCAAATATCGATATTCTTTCAGCTTGTCAATTGCCTTTTGAATCACACTTTCATTAAAACCCTTTCGTGCAAGCTTGTCCTTGATTTCCTTGCTTGACTTGCTTGTGATTGCAATCATTCCAAGCGCAGCTTCAAAAGCTGATGACACTTCACTTTCTTCAATGATCAACTTGAGCTTGCCTTCATCAATAACTTTGCCAGTTTTGAGACCGTGCTTCACCGCTGATTCAAACGAAAGACCGCTCACGAACTCTCCATCAACAAAAACATTGACACGCTTTTTGTTTTTTTGACTTGAAATTTCAGTGATTGTTCCCATAATTAACCTTGTGTGTTGATTTTGTAATATCCAGTGCCAATTTTTGTGATTGAACTTGCCTCTCTCACCCTTGCCCTTATTTCTTCCAAAACCTTTTCACTTGTTCCAACAGGGATTGCACACTTTATCATTGGCATTGATTCATTAAAATCTCTTTCAATGATTGGCAAATCCTTTTCAGAAAGAACTTTTCCAAGACTCGCATAATCGTTGTATGACACCTTCATTTCAAAAAGAGTGCAAAACTCCATTTTGTATTTGTGTGCATTTTTCACAGCCTCATTTGCAATGAAACCAAAAGTTCGGGTAAGCCTGCTTTTGCCAAGCTCTTTTCCCCCAAAATAACGAACAACTGCAACCATCGTTTGCGTCAAATTTGCCTTGCGGATTGACTCAAAAATCGGCATTCCTGCAGATCCCGCTGGCTCACCATCATCGTTGTTTTTTGCCACGGAATAGTCTTCGCCCAAAATGTAGGCATAAGGAATGTGCGCAGCATTTGGATTGCTTTTTTTGAGTGTTCCCAAAATTTCTTTGACCTCTTCAACACTTTCCACATGCACAGCCACTGCAATAAATCTTGATTTGTTAACTTCAACTTCAGCCATTGTTCTGTCTTCAACTGAAAAATATGGATTGTTTGCCATGAATTATCTCCTATCTGCTTTATTTTATCATAACACTTAAAAATATCAAAATTAAATAAACAACTTTTTTAATCAAAAAAGAAAAAGCATGAAATAATGCTCTTCCATGCTTTTTTCAAAAATAATTACTTCAAACTCAAGAACTTTCCCAAATGAAATTTGTTCCAAAGAGGTTTGTCTTCTGGTGGGAAAACTCTGAACACCATTCTTTCACCTGAAATTGGATGATTGAACTTGAGTTCAACCGCAAAGAGATGTAGGTTTGCTTTGATCGCATTTTGATCGTACTTTTGATCACCAACAATTGGACACTTGATTGATGCAAGTTGAGCACGAATCTGATGCCCTCTTCCTGTCATGAGATTGACTTTCACAAGCGCCATGGTGTCAAATGTTTCCAAAACCTTATACTCAAGCTCAGCACGCTTTGCGCCTTCCTCAAGCATTGGCACAATTTTTGCCATGTTTGCTTTTGTGTCTTTTTTCAGATATGTCACAATCCTTGAAGACGCAGGGCTTGGAATCGCCTTTGTGATTGCAAAATATGTCTTGTCAAAGTCCCCATTTCTGATTTGCTCAGAAAGCCTTGAAGCAGACTTTGAGTTTCTTGCAAACACCATAACACC
>JAFTJJ010000075.1 GCA_017456465.1 Clostridia bacterium
GCAAAAGACCATTTTGGATTGGTTTTGGAAGTTTGATCGCAGCAATTGTTGCGTGTTTTTCATTGTTTGGAGTTTTGGGTGACAAAGAGAAAATTCCTGCTGATGGTGAGGTGCAAGTTTTTTCAGCGCCAACAACTGAGGCTGTTCAAGTGATTGAAATTTGTGACACGACTTTTTCTGGTGGAGAAACTTACATCACGGTCAACGAAGGCACGATTTATGAAGTGAAAAACTGTGTGTTTGATGGGGCTCAAAATTCAGCAATTGTTGTTGACGGCGGAGAAATTAATCTTGAGAACTGTACAATTAAGAACGGACAAGACTCAGGAATTTTTGTGACGAGTGGGAAAGTGACAATGACTGACACCACAGTCAGGGAAAATTTGGGGTCAGGTGTTGTGACCAATGAAAATTCAACAGTTCAAGTTAACGGAAGCTCAAACTTCTTGAAAAATGGTGGAGATGGTTTGTGTTTAAGTGAAGCATATGACACATTGATTTTTGGATCAAAAGACAAAAGTTTCACAGGATTGATTGCAGAAAACGCTGGAAGTGGAATTGGCACTTATTATTCGGAATCAACAAATGATTATAACAGTTGCAGTTCTGTTTTTATGTATGGCGGAACAGTTGGGGCTGGCGTCGTTGGAGATGAGAGTTTTCTTGGAAATTCAAAAGGGGTTTCTGGAATGCACTCACTGTATGGATTTATTTTTAATTTTAATGAAACAACAATCACTGGAAACACTGGTGTTGGAGTTTATGGTGATTATGAAAACTGTGTTTATTTGACCGATTGTGTTATTTCAGAAAATGGTTCACATGGTGTTGAAACTTGTGAGGGGCTTGATGTTGTTCGCGGTTCAATCATGTATAATGGTGCAGACGGTGTCAATGCTCGCGGATCTATTAATTATGAACTTAGCATTTTGGACACGAGCATTATGGGCAATGGTGCAAACGGTGTGTCACTTGTTGAGGGAAGTGATAACAAACTAACAATTGGTGATTGCACAATCATTGACAATGATGGGCATGGGATACACAATGAAGGAAATATGGTCATTGCCGGAACAACATGTGTTTTTGGAAATGGACTTCATGGTGTGAACATTGTTGCAGAAACAACGAACTTTGGGTCGGAAGATGAAAATTTCCATGGTTTTGTTGCTGGAAATGTTGGTTATGGAATTTTTGCACAGGGTGCAAGCAGCACTCCTCAAATTAATTTTTTTGGAGGCACGATTGGCGAAGGCTCTTTCATGGATGAAGAGGTTGTTGGTGGGCTTGTTTATCTTGACAGAGCAAATGCGAATTTTTCAAACACAACCATCAAGAAAGGTGTTGAACTTTATGGAACAACAGCAGTATTTACTGATTGTGTGATTGATGGAAACACAAGCGGAACAGGCCTTTTGATTTATGAGTTTTCTGAATATGGAGAAAATGTGGTTGGATCAACAGCCACAATCAACGGGGAAACACGAATCACAAACAATCAAACAGGTGTTGATGTTGGCTCTGAATCACAGCTTATTATGAAAGCTGGTCTTATTGCACAAAACAATTATTCAGGTGTTGATGTTGGTGTTGGAAATGTTTCAGATCTGAATGCTGGAACATTTACACTTGAAGGCGGTGTTGTTGGGGCTGGAACAATTGATGGGGTTGCATATTCAGGAAATTCAACTGGTGTTGTGCTTTATCACACTATTTATGGGGCAACTTTTGTTATGACTGGTGGTGAGGTTTCATCAAACACAATCGATGGAGTGAGTGGTGCAAGTGAATCATTTGTGACTGTGTCTGGCGGGTCAATACATGACAATGGTGGTTGTGGAATAAGTTCTTGGGGATATGAGGTTTCAGTTCAAAACGCCAAGATTTATGGCAATGGTGGTGATGGCGTTTCAATGTCCAGTGGATGGTCAAGCTATTTAACCGTGCAAAATTCTGAAATTTATGATAACGCAGGCAGTGGAATTTGGGCTGAAGGTTATGTTGATGATTATGCTGATTATCCTATGAATTGTATAATTTCAAATGTTGTGGTTCATGGAAATCAAGAAAATGGCATGGTTGTGTCAGTTCCTAGTGAAGGGACAACATTTGCGGGTGTCGAATCATATGGCAATGCTGGGTGTGGTTTGCGTGTTTCAGGATCGAATGCAAGCCTCAGCATAACGGGAGCAAAGGTTTATCAGAACAACACAGGTGTGGATCTTGGTGGTTTTGCTGATGGCAAAACATGCACAATTTCTTCAAGCAACATTTACAGTAACACGGGTGTTGGAATCAATTGCAACAAAACAGCACTCAATGTCTCAGACACGAAGGTTTATGCAAACACGGGTGATGGGATTTTTGCTTTTGTGGATGATGGATCTGGTGCGGCAGTTTCTTTGAGTATTTCTGGTGCAACTTCGATTTTGAACAATGGTGCAAACGGACTCAGATTGTCATTTGTTGATGCAACAATCAACACAACTGGAATTTTTGCGGGCAACGCGAATGCAGGTGTGAGTGTGTCTGCTTCTGATGTGACTTTTGACAATGGAGGACTGGGATCTGGAACAATTGATGGCGTGGCTTATGGAGGAAACAAGTTTGGTGTTTTGACAAACAATGCTGGAGATGGAACAATATCAAATTTCCACATGAATGCAGGGCAAGTCAATGAAAACACAGACACAGGCGTCAAAATTGCTGCA
>JAFTJJ010000076.1 GCA_017456465.1 Clostridia bacterium
CCCAAGGTCAAGCAATTTTAAGCATTTTTTGTAAATTATTTTTTAATCACAACTATATTTAATTCATAATATTTATAAATTTATATGTATCATATTACAATATTCATAAACAAATAATAAAAAATCGTGGGATAATCCCACGATGACTTTTTTTTATATTTTAACTTCTTTTAATTAAAAAACTTTTTCACTTTCACGAACAAATTGCTTTAGTTTTGTTCAAGTTCTCAATTTTTTGCTGTTATTTCAAATTTATCACCCACACTCACAACCACTGTCATACTTGTTTTGTAAGAATAAAAAAAGCCTGAGCCATTAGCACGGCTCAGACTTTTACGCTTTACAAACTTAAATAATTTATGAGTTCATAAGTTTCTTTATCAAATTTCTTTTTTTCTTTGAGAGCTTTTTCAAGAGGAACAACAATATGTTTTCCATTTCTTATTCCAACTGCAACATTTGAAGTTCTGCTGGCAATGAGTTTCACTGCCATGTTTCCCCAAAAAGCCCCAAGATTTCTGTCCTTATATGATGGAGATCCACCCCTCTGAATGTGACCAAGCACAAGAGGTCTTGCATCAATTCCATAAGACGCCAAACTGTTTGCAAGTGCTGGTGCAGAACAAGCCTTCTCATTCACAATCACAATGCTTGCAGATTTTCCATTTTTGTCATTTGAAATAAGTCTTTGAGCCACTTGTTCAACCGTATATGGAACTTCTGGAACAAGCACAATATCAGCGCCAGATGCAAGTCCAGAATAAAGTGCAATATCTCCACTGAATGCCCCCATAACTTCAATCACGCTCACGCGGTCATGAGAAAGTGATGTGTCCCTGATGTTATTCACAAGATTAACAACAGTCCCACACGCTGTGTCAAAACCAAGAGTCATGTCCGTAAATCCCAAATCGTTGTCAATTGTTCCAGGCACACAAACAACATCCACACCAGCTCCAGCCAGTTTGAGCGCTCCGTTCATACTGCCATCACCACCAATGACAACAAGCCCTTCAATCTTGTTCTTCTTCAAATTCATCACTGCTTTTTTGAATCCAGCTTCCGTCATAAACTCAGCACTCCGGCTGGTTTTAAGAATCGTTCCACCATTCTGCAAAATGTTTCCGACATGAGCTTTTGTCATGACAAACATGTCACCATCAACAAGCCCCGCGTAGCCACGCCTCACACCCACAAGTTCAATCCCCATGTTGTTTGCAGTCCTGAAAACACTTCTCAAACAAGCATTCATTCCTGGGCTGTCGCCACCCGATGTCAAAACCGCAATTCTTTTCATTATCTCCCCTCCTCACAATTAATTTTTACAAAACTTTTATATTGATGTTTCCACTCAAACTTCCAAGCTCCGCCATCAAAGCGGGACTTGTCTCAACATTGAAACCAAGGTTATAAAGTTTTCTTTCGTGCTGAACAAAGACTTCTGTTTCACCAGAGTAAACTTCCAAAATGTCAAACACTTTCTGTTTCATGGATTCATTGTTTATATCAAACCTCAAATAAAGTTTTGGCTTTTTCTTAACTTCCGCTTCCGCATTTCCAAAGACAAGTTTTTTTGGTTGTTCTTGCACCATTTGTTTATTGTTTTCATCAATAAAGTCAATTTTTTCAGCAATAATGATTGGATTTTGACCTTCCCGAATCGACACACGCCCTTTGACCACAGTCATTGAATCTGGCTGAAGTTCGTTTTTGATTTGTTCATACATCTTGTTGAAAATCATAACATCAACTGTTCCATAAAGATCTTCAACTTTCACCACCGCCATTGGCATGCCAGTCGCCTTCGAAACACGTTTTTGAACATCTGCAAGAATCCCACCAAACACAACATTTTGACCATCAAGATCAATAAGTGTGGATTCTCCTGCACTTTCAAAGTCTTCAACCTCAGAGTCAGCACTTTCCGCCTCTTTGAGCATGCTTGAGTTGAAATCAAATGTCTTCATTAATTCACTATATTCATCAAGAGGATGTGCTGAAATGTAAACACCAAGTGCTTCTTTTTCTTTTTTGAGCTTTGTTTTGAGATCATACTCTTGAATGGCAGGATAATCAATGTGAAGTGATTCTTCTTTAGAGAACAAATCACCAAACATAGAAAACTGTCCACCTGCTCTGTTTCTCTTGTCTTTCACTGCACAGTTGAGTGCATTTTCATAAACCGCCGCAAGTTGAGATCTTGTCTTTCCAAAACAGTCAAACGCACCAGAGAAAATCATTCCTTCAAGAACTCTCTTGTTCACGCCAAACTCAACCGTTCGAGAGAGAAAGTCTGAAAGATCCTTGAAGTCTCCATTCTTGTTTCTCTCTTCAACAATTTGATTACAAATTGATTCACCAAGACCACGAATTGCACAAAATCCAAATCTAATTTTGCCATCTTTGATTGTGAAAAATGTGTCACTTTTATTGATGTCTGGCGGAAGAACTTCAATGCCTCTTTCACGAGCATGAGACACATAGTTGATAACTTCATCCGTAATTGTAATTCGGTTGTTCAAAACCGCTGTCAAAAATTCAGGTTCATAATGACATTTGAGATATGCTGTTTGATATGACACGTGTGCATAAGCCGCCGCATGCGATTTGTTGAAGGCGTACGATCCAAACTTTTCCATTTCATCCCAAAGCTTGTTCGCAACTGCCTCATCAAGCCCGCGCTTCACACAACCATCAACGGCTGGTTTTTTGCCATCTGCTGGACAACCATAAAGGAAAACTTGTCTCTCTTTTTTCAGATCGTCAAGTTTTTTCTTTCCCATGAACTTACGAACAGAGTCCGCGCGTCCCAAAGTGTAGCCTGCAAGAACTTGCACAATTTTCATAACTTGTTCTTGATAAACAATACAACCATAAGTCACATTCAAAACAGGTTCAAGAAGTGGGCTAACATAAGTAATCCCCTCAGGGTTGTGCTTGTTTTTCACAAATTGAGGAATTGAGTCCATTGGTCCAGGCCTATACATCGACACGCCCGCAATAATGTCTTCAAGACATGTTGGTTGAAGTTCACGCATAAATTTTTGGAATCCGCCAGATTCAAGTTGGAACACAGCATGAGTGTTTCCCTCTGAAATCATTTTGTAAACTTCTGGGTCATCATATTCCATTGCTGAAAAATCAATTTCGACACCATGATTCTGCTTCACAAGTTCAATTGCTTGCTTAATATCGGAAAGGTTTCGAAGTCCCAAAAAGTCCATCTTAAGAAGCCCCAAATGCTCCAGTTCACCACCAACATATTGACTTGTGATAATATCCCCGTTTTTTGCAAGCGGCACATGTTTGTCAAGAACATCTCCACCAATAATCACACCACAAGCATGAATACCTGTTTGCCTTGGTGCATCTTCAAGTTTGTATGCAATATCAACAACTCTCTTCACATTAGGATTTGTATTATACATTTCCACAAGTTCAGGAACACTCTGATCTGGTTGATCAGGCTTTCGATTCAAGCCAAAAACCTTTTCAATTACTGGCCTTTTCACATTGTTTGGCATGGCTTTTGTAACTTTGTCCATTTCGTTATATGGCACTCTCATCACCCGACCAACGTCCTTGATCGCATTCTTTGCTGCCATTGTTCCAAACGTAATGATTTTACAAATTTTTTCCGTGCCATATTTTTCTTTGACATACTCAAACACTTCATGACGTCTGCAGTCTTCAAAGTCCACATCAAAGTCTGGGGCTGAAACACGCTCAGGGTTGAGGAAACGCTCAAAGAACAAGCCATACCTAATCGGGTCAACATCAGTGATTCCAATCAAATATGCAACAATTGATCCAACACCTGATCCACGTCCAGGGCCAACAGAAATTCCACGTTCACGAGCCGCATTAATATAGTCCCAAACAATGAGATAATATTCAACATAACCACGACGCGAAATAACCCCCACTTCATACTCAATTCTTTCACGAATTTCAGGAGTTTCTTCCTTGTACTTTTTTTTGAGCCCCGCCTCAATCAGGTCTCTAAAATATTCATCTGGTGATTGACCTGTAATCGGCTCATACTTTGGATACATATAGTGACCATAAACAAGCTTATAATTGCACTTTTCAGCAATTTCAAGAGTGGTGTCCA
>JAFTJJ010000077.1 GCA_017456465.1 Clostridia bacterium
AGTGAAAGAGGTTGGGATTGCATTTTAATACAGATATGTAATAAAAGTTAAAATGCTTGTTTGTTGTTTTGTGGGGAAGAGATAGTCGGACGAAAATCAGTAATCGAAAACATGAGTGATGAGGAGCTTTTGAAAATGAGAGAAGAATTGCTTGAGGAGTTGAAAGCCGACTAGATCAAAAAAACAAAAACAAGCGAAGATGCTTATAGAGTGAAAGAAGTTGAGATTGCATTTTAATACAGATATGTAATAAAAGTTAAAATGCTTGTTTGTTGTTTTGTGGGGAAGAGATAGTCGGACGAAAATCAGTAATTGAAAACATGAGTGATGAGGAGCTTTTGAATTTAAGAAATCAATTAATAAAGGAGATTAAGGATGAGGATTGACAATTTGAATGAGATGTTCAGGTGTGAGCATGTGTCTTGCAAAAATTTTGCGAGCAAAGAGATTTTGATTGGTGGGTACAAAAAGAGTATTTCACTTTGCACGGATCATTATTTGGAGCTTTTTTCGCTCATGAAAGAAGCAGCAAAAAAGTCCAGAGATGGTTTCAAGGCTGCTGCAAGAGAAAAGGTTGAAAGTGAGGATTAAACATGGCAAAAAGTGCAAATAACAACGAAAAATCAACAAAAACTGTGCATAAAGTGTCAAATATTGGCAAAAAACAAAAAAATCAAGAAAAATATTTTCATTCTGAATCTGAGGACGGTGTGATTGTTTCATGGATTTTGGAAGAGTTTGAAAAGAGAAAAAAAGAGCGAAAATCTTTTGACCTTGCGTGGGAACTTAACATTAATTTTCTTCTTGGAAATCAATTTTCTTACATTGCTGAAAATGGAGAGATTGAAAGAAGTCCGAAAGCTTTTTATTGGCAAGGTGAGGAAGTTTATAACCACATTTCACCAATTGTGGAAACGAGGCTTGCGAAGCTTGGAAAGGTGAGACCGACTGTTGCAGTGAGGCCTTGTGGTGCAGAAGAAAAAGATGTTTATAATGCGAAGCTTACAAAAAACATATTGTCAATTTTTGCATCAAGGCACAAGCTCGCTGAAGCAATCACAGAGGCATCAATTTGGAGTGAGGTGACGGGCACGGCTTTTTATAAGGTTGTTTGGAACAGTGAAGCTGGTGAAGTTGTGGGTGAGGAAGAAGGTAAAAGTATTTGTCTTGGAGATGTGAACCTTCACGTTTGTTCGCCTTTTGAAATTTTTCCTGACTCCGCAGCTCACACGAAGGTGTCTGACTGTGAGTCGATTATTCATGCAAGGGCGATTCCCGCAGGTCGTGTCAAGGACATGTTTGGAATTGATGTTGAGGGTGTTGATCTTGACACATATTCATTTGATCAAGGGACAAGTTCAATCACTTTTTCTGGCAAGTCAAACGTTCAAAAGCTTTCAAGAATGGTCAAGCATGATCATGTGTTGGTGCTTGAGTATTATGAGAAGTCAACGCGTGACAATCCAAAGGGAAAATTTGTGATTGTTGCAGGAGACAAGCTTGTGTTTGATGGTGAAGTGCCATATGTTGGAGCTGGTGCCTTGGAGCGATGTTATCCATTTGTGAAGCAAGTTTCAAATGCACAAATTGGATGTTTTTGGGGTGTGAGTGTGATTGAGCGTTGC
>JAFTJJ010000078.1 GCA_017456465.1 Clostridia bacterium
AGTATAACATATTCCGACAAAAAACCAAAACCGTATGATATGCTTTTTTGAAATAATTAGTTGATTTATGAGAGTTATTGATATATAATCTTAACTGTAATTTATTTTGAAAAAAAGAAGGAAATTTTTATGGGACATGTAATCTTGCACACACTTTTGGATTCCTTGAAACTCTTGCCATTCTTGCTCATATCTTACATCTTGATTGAACTTGTCGAAAGCTGGACAAGCAAAAACGGAAGCAAGGACCTCAGGGCGCGTGGCACACAGGTTTTGATTGGCGCATCACTTGGACTCATTCCACAGTGCGGCTTTTCGGTTGTTGCAACAGACCTCTACACCAAACGCAAACTTTCAATGGGCGCTCTTGTTGCGATTTACATTGCAACCAGCGATGAAGCCTTTCCGCTTCTCATTGCAAGCCCAGAAAAAGCCCACATGCTCGTTCCGCTGCTTGTGCTCAAATTCATCTTCGCACTTGGCGTTGGCTACTTGGTTTTTGGCGTGGAATCAAAACTCAAACAAAAACAACTTACAAAAATTGATAATCATTCGCATGAACATGAAGACCACAAACATAATGAAAATCACGAACATAACCACGGTCATGAAGATCACAATCATGAAGAACATACCAACTGTGACCATGATGAAGAACAAATCATTCACATCGGCTGCTGCGGACACACGGTTGAAGAAACTGATGCAGAAATAAGCACAACCAAAAAACGCCTCAAACGCTACCTTTTGCACCCACTCAAACACACACTCTACATCTTTGTTTTCATCTTCGCAGTCAATCTGGTTTTTGGAACAATCGTTCACTTCGTTGGTGAAGAATCACTCGCATTGTTCCTCGCACAAGCAAAACCATTCACACCACTTTTGGCGGTGCTTGTTGGATTCATCCCAAATTGCGCGTCAAGCGTTGTGCTCACAAACATGTACATCTTGGGCTCACTTCCATTCGGCGCACTCCTCTCTGGACTCATTGCAAACGCTGGCATTGCTGTCACAGTGCTCTTCAAACAAAACAAACCATTGAAAAACACACTTGCAATCCTCGGCATCGTGACACTCACCGCTCTTGCTGCGGGCTACGCCACTTTGTATTTGTTTTAATCTTTAATTTAACTTAACAATAAAAACAGGTGATCAACATAATCACCTGTTTTTATTTTTCTTGCAAACCGCAATAGTCGCAAAATGAGGCCATCGTTTGCGGACAAACAAACTACGAGTTTGATGCCCTTATGAAAACAACCTATTTTGCTCTGTCTGGCACCAGACGCAAAGTTTTTGAAGTTCAAATACTTTGGTGCCAACTTCAAAAGTTGAAAGTTTTTTGATTGTCATGTTAAGAAAAATATACAAGAAAGCAAATAAGCAATAAACAAGATGATTGACTTTGTTCACCATTTTCTCGGACACGAGAAAAATGTTTCAGTGTCATTTTTTGTTGATGAGTTTGCTCTCCATGCTGGAAGTCAAACGAAAATGAGCGACAATGCACCCATTTTCGTCCTCTTGATGTTGCTTGTTTTTTTCTTTTTATAATCCTTTTAAAATATAATAAAAAAGTCACACATCCCTTGCACTGTACCCCTACAGCGATACAGTATAAAAAAGAGTTTTAAAAGAAATAGAAAAGAACATTTCTATTTCTTTTTCTTTGTGCCCCAAAATACTATATTTTATGCTATAATAATTCTATTAAGTAAAAAGAGTAATTTATGGGAGCAAAGAAAGGACAACCACATAGAACATATTCAAAAGAATTTAAACAAATACTTTTATCCAGAATGGCAACAGAGCCTTATGAGTCGCTTTCAAGAGAATTTGGTGTTTCTGTTAAGACAATGGAAAATTGGCAATACAAATATAAAATTTGAAGAGAATTAATTAAAATGCTGTTAAATAATTCATCATAACAATCCCCCCGCGTACTTGTGTGAGACAGATTATCCGCGAGCTCCATAAACCAACTGTTGAATTTATTTTCAAAGCTTCTCAAAATGTTTTGCTCATTTAACCCGCCTGATTGCTCCCCCTTTAAAACTGTATAATCAGATTCCACCATAAGTCTGCTCCGCTCCTTTTTGTTATATACAGTTATTACCACAAAACAACATTTATACTCTCCAAAACACACAAAGACAAGAATCCCCACTTCTATCTCTTAAAACAAAACTCTCCTATTTTTAAACAGCAAAAAAAAATTGGTTTCAAGTTAAACGAAACCAATTTTTTATTTTTCAAATATGTATTTAGCTTTACGACGAATAATATTCAACAACAACTTCATAGTGGCCACTAACGGTAATGGTTTGTCCGTCCGTAGGTATGTTAATCTCATAAAAATTATATCCTGAAGCTTGATAAGGGATATAAACACCAGTACCTTCGCCGTTAATCAAAATCTCTGTTGAGCTTAGATTATAATCAGGCCAATAATCATCAATACCGATAGTATAAGACCCTTTTATATGTCTTATATATTGAGTCTCGGCAAGTTCTTCATCTTCATAACCACTATATACATACCTAACAGTTATGTCGTAATAATCTTCAAAGCAAGCATAAATCACCATAACCTCAGCTATATAAATATCACCACCATAATCAATCCACGTTCCAGGGTCCGCTCCAACGTGCCATCCAGCGAACGATTCGCCTTCTTCATGCTCTGGGACAGGGATTACTGTTCCATCAATACTCAATGATCCATCTTCACCCACGCTAGCCCAAGCTCCACTTGATACATCAATTTGCGCAAGAGTATCTTTATTCCTCTCTTCTATTACATTAACAACATACTCCGTAGTTGGCATATAATAGATAGCTTCAATAATCACATCTCCAGAGAACTGCCACTCCCCTTCAACTCCTAGTGAGTCAGCATATAAAAATTGAGAGAAGTAACAAGTACCTGACTCATTATGCCCATCAGGTAT
>JAFTJJ010000079.1 GCA_017456465.1 Clostridia bacterium
AGAGAGTTCGAACAGTTTGGGACAAGGATAAAGAAGACTGGTGGTTTTGTTTGGTTGATATTGTTGAAATATTAACTGACAGTCAGGATCCAACACAGTATTTGAAAAGATTGAGAAGTAGAGACGATGACTTGGCATTTTACATAGGTACAAATTGTACCCAGGTAGAAATGGTAAACTTTGACGGGAAAAGAAGAAAAGTTTTGGCGGGAACCACAAAAGATGTACTTCGTCTTGTGCAATCGATTCCAAGCAAAAAAGCTGAACCTTTTAAGCTTTGGCTTGCTGAAGTGGGCTCAGAAAGACTTGAAGAAATTGCAGACCCTGAAAAAGCAATTCTCAGGGGTGCTGATTTTTACAGAGCAAAAGGCTACACTGAAGGCTGGATTAATCAAAGGCTTCAGACCATTGAAATGAGAAAAGAGCTCACTGACGAATGGAAAGATAGAGGGATCACAAAAGAAAAGGAGTATGCCATTCTTACAAACGAGATGACCAAAGCTTGGAGTGGGAAAACCGTTGCTGAGTATAAGGAATTCAAAGGTCTCAAAAAAGAAAATCTAAGAGACAACATGACAAACATTGAACTTGTTCTTAATATGCTTGCTGAAGTTACAACAACGGCCATGTCAAAATCTGCAAAGCCTGACACTTTTGAAAAAAGCAAAAAGATTGCAAAAGATGGTGGAACTGTTGCAAAAAATGCAAGGGAAGATATTGAAAGCAGAATTGGGGAAACTGTTATTTCACCGTTGAATGCAAAATACAAAAAATTGTTGGAGCAAAGGGATGGTGAATAGCAAATGAGCAATCAAAAGCAAAAAAAGAGAAAAAAATCATACTTTGCGGGAGAGTGTGCAATTGTGACGGGTGCGTCATCTGGGATTGGCAAAGAAATTTCAAGAATTCTTGTTCGGGACTTTGGCATGATGGTGTTTGGAGTGTCAAGAAATTTGGAAAAGCTTGAAAGAATCAAAGCCGAGATTGAGTCCGAAAATCCATTTGGTGGATCTTTTGTGCCATATGCTCTTGACGTGACTGACATTGAAAGCATTTTTGATTTGAGGTCACACATCAACACTCACTGTTTGAATTTGAGGCTTGTGATTTCAAATGCTGGGCAGATGCTTCCCATCACGGAGTTTTCGAGAGAGAATGAAGTGCAAGAAAAGGGCATGACCAACACCAACCTGATTGGTGCGATGAACATGGCGCGAGTGTTCATTCCAGACTTGAGGCATTCTCCAGTCAAAGTTGGATTTGTGTTTGTGGGATCGATTGCGGGGATTGTGCCTGTGCCTGGGTGTGCCGCGTACTCAGCAAGCAAGGCAGGAGTCAAAAACTTTGCCGAAAGTGTGATTGCTGAAAACAAAAAGCGCAAGCTTTACATCGGGCACATGATGCCTGGAATGACAAACACCAATCTTTTTGCAAAAAGCGGGCAGGACTTGCCTGACTGGGTGAGAAAATACATGACAAGCGCGTCCAAAATGGCTGAGATGATTGTGAACAAGGCTCGAAAGCGAAAAAAGAGGTGTGTGCTTGGGGCTGATGCGAAAATTATGCGAATGTGTTATCGATTGAACCCAAGTGGTTTTCCAAGACTCATGAGAAGGGTTCTTGAAAAAGCGGGCATTTATCATTGACAACAACACATTTGGAGTTTAAAATAAAGATCGTAATATAAATTCAAGATGAGGCGATAAGTTATGAAATTATACAATTCAGAAACAAGAAGAGTTGAGGAATTTGTTCCGTACAATCCAAGTGAGGTGACGATGTACACATGTGGGCCAACGGTTTATCATTTTGCACACATTGGAAACCTCAGGACTTACATCATGGAAGATGTTCTTGAGAAGAGTCTTCGTTTTTTGGGGTTCAATGTGAAGCGTGCAATGAACATCACCGATGTTGGGCATCTTTCTGGGGACAGTGACGATGGTGAGGACAAAATGGTGAAGTCTGCAACAAGTCAAAACAAGAGTGTGATGGAGATTGCGGATTTTTATACGCGTGCGTTCAAGGCTGACTGTGACAAGTTGAACATCAAGTGGCCTGAAATTGTGATTCCTGCAACAAGTGAAGTTGAAAGTTACATCAAGATGATTGAAGTTTTGCTTGAAAAAGGTTTTGCCTATGCAAGTGGTGGAAACATTTATTTTGACACTTCAAAGCTTGGTGAATATTACCGTTTTGGAAAATTATCTGCTGACGAGCTGATGGTGGGTGTTCGTGACAGTGTTGCGGGTGACGACGCAAAGAAGAACAAAGCCGACTTTGTTTTGTGGTTCACAAAATCAAAGTTTGAAAACCATGCGCTCATTTGGGATTCGCCTTGGGGAAAAGGATACCCAGGTTGGCACATCGAGTGTTCGGGGATTTCACTCAAGTATCTTGGCGAGCATCTTGACATTCACTGTGGCGGGGTTGACAACAAGTTCCCTCATCACACAAACGAGATTGCGCAGACTGAAGCTTGTGTTGGGCACAAGTGGTGCTCTTTCTGGTTTCACTCAGAGCATCTTAACGACAAGTCTGGCAAGATGAGCAAGTCAAAGGGTGAGTTTTTGACTCTTTCAGTGCTTGAGAAAAATGGGTATCATCCAATGATGTACAGAATGTTCTGTTTGCTTTCGCATTATCGAAACCAGCTGGTTTACACCAAGGAAGGCATGGACAGTGCGGCGGCGGCTTATGCAAAGCTTGTGAAGAAGCTCAGCACTCTTGGAGGTGGTGAGGTTGTCGATTTTGAAATTTTTGAAAAGTTCAACAAGAAATTCAAAGATGCGCTCTCGAATGATCTCAACACTTCACTTGCGCTCACATGTGTTTATGACGTGTTGAAAGCCGACACAAACGACTCAACAAAGATTGCGCTGATTGCATCTTTTGATGAGGTGTTGTCACTTTCACTTGTTTCTGCAATGGACGGTTCGCATGAACTTTTGCAAGAGACTGAAACTGAGATTTCTTCTGAAATGAAGGCTTGGATTGAGGAAAAAATTGCGGCAAGAGCTGAGGCGAAGAAAGCAAAGGATTATGCAGCAGCAGACGCGATCAGGGCAGAGCTTCTTTCTCGTGGTGTGGAGATCAAGGACACTCGTGATGGCGTGGAGTACAAAATTATAAAATAAAATTCCAATCAAACAGTTGCGCGTGTGGTGGAGGCAAACATGCTGATCACAAATCCTGCAATGTTGTTTTTGTTGGTGGTGGTTCTTGCGATTGTTGACAAGGTGTTGATTTCGTATGTCTGTGCAAAAAGAAAAGCACGCTTGCAAGAAATGCAGCAAAAAGAGGTTTGATTTTGTTTGGGGGGCAAAACGTGACAGCAGTTTAACACAAGGAAAGAGCCAAATTCAATTTTTCATGACTGGCTGAAATGAACAAATTTGATGATTGTGATTTTGAAAAACAAAAAAATTATTATGTTTTTAACAAATAAAAACAGCACCCAAGGGTAAATGTCTTGGGTGCTGTTTTGTTTTTGTGTGTTAAAGCAAAAAGTTTTTTGCTTTGTTTTGCAAAATGTGTTTTTATGCTTCTGTGAATCTTCCAGAAAGAGTGAAGATGATGTTTTCACCTGCTGGAACAGAAATATCAAGAGTGCTTGTGTCTGATGGAACTGTGAGGGTGTTGCCTGAAACTGAATAGTCGCCAGCATCAAGTGTTGTGGTTGTTCCTGTGCTGTCGGTGTAAGACACGCTTTCAAGCGAGAAGTTTTCAGGAAGTGAATCAGTCACCACAACATTTGTTGCAGTTGTGTTGCCTGTGTTTGTGAGGATGAGGGTGTAAGAAAAGTCCTCGCCAACAGAAACATTTGAATCAGATCCGAATTTTTGAACGCTCAAGAGAGCATAAGTTCCTTCAGTGATTGTGGCGGTGGCGCTTGCAGTCACAGGTGTTCCATTTGCATCTCCAGACACTGTTGCGGTGTTTGTGATTTCAGTTGCAACTGTTCCAGAAATTGTGTTTGCGGTGTAAACAAACACATAGACATCTCCAGGTGCAAGTGAGCCAACACTCAAGGTGATTGGATCAAGGTTTGTGGGTTCAACGCTCAAAAACTCACTGCCATTCAATGAATAAAGTCCGCTGCCAGTGATGTAATTCATGAGAGTTGTGGTGGTTTCACCGTCCACAAGTTCACCAAGGTTGTCTTGAATTACAACATTGTCCACAGTTACAGTTCCGGTGTTTTCAACGCGGATCACAAATGAGTGGTTGTCACCTGGGATGTAGGTGCCCCCTAGAGGTGTTTTTGAAATTTCAATGCTGGTTGCTGAAAGTACATTGGTGACAAGAAGGTTTGAGTCTGAGTCAGATGGGCTTCTTGCACCAGTGAAAGAATAAGACACATTTGCAAGGTTTGTAACTTCTGCCATTTGTTTTCTCCTTTTGTAAAAATATTTTTGAGGGATCAAAGTTCCCTCTGATGTTAGTTTATGATCAAGCAGGTTCAAGTTGTGATTGATGGGAAAGATCAAACTTTCACCCAGCTGATTTTTTGATGAAAGTTTGGAGGTGAAAACGAACAATAAGAATGTATTTTTCCAAGTGGCGGACTGGGCTTTGAATTTTTGGGAAGTGTTGATTTTTTTTGAAAATGATTGAAGTGATGATGTTGTTTTTTTTGGGGGAAAACAACAGGGCGCTTTAAATGTTTGTGTGACTGAACATGATTTGCTGGGGAAAGCAAAAAGTTCACTCGGGGAAGCAAGTTTGTTTTTTTTGAGTGCTCAATGTGAAAAAATGTTGTTTTTCGCCCGCGCGTGCGGGTTTTTATTTGGTATTTATGAAAAATCATATTATCAACTTCTTTTGTAATTCAAGTTTATGTTTCTTTGCTTGTTGATGGTTATATATATTTCATCGCGCGCGCGGAAAGGCTGCGAGCAAAAGTGCAGTGTTGCTCTGCATTATGCTGCCAAGATTTTCAAAAAAGACAGCAGTAAAGTGCGACCCATATGTTATTCGTTTGCGAGAAAGTGCAAAGTGTTGGTGTTGAAAAGCAAGAAGAGCCAAAGCAACGCTTGCTTTTGTTTGCGTCATGGTCAAAGTGAACATCAAAGTTCACCAAATTGTGAAAAAGTGGGGAATGCTTTGATTTGATGAGGACTGCAATGTGTCAGTTGTGGAAAGGTCTTTGAGTGAGGTGACAGTAAAATTTGAATTTTAATTTTTCACATGATACATTATCGTTCAAAAGACCTAGCTTTTGTTTTTCGTGTAATAACAAAACTGTGAAAAACACTATGGACTTTTGATTGGGAGGTGATATAATGGGATCAGGCGGAGTGACGAACCGTGGTGTTGAAATAGTTTATGAGAGAAGTTTGAGAATGAAGGGAAAGCCAAATTCAAGATCAGACAGATATAAAAATGGGAAAAGAGTTCAAAGCAGGTGGTATGACAAAGATGGGAATGCGGAAAGGAACAGGGACTATGAACATCAAGATTCAAACCACACACATTTTTTTCCTCATGATCATGACTGGAATTGGGATGATGGAATTGGACACCGTGGTAAAGATCAGTTAAATCCAGATTATGAAAACTATTTCTAAAAGAGGTGTAGGAGTTTATGAAAGAACAAACAGAATATGAAATTC
>JAFTJJ010000080.1 GCA_017456465.1 Clostridia bacterium
GCCTCAAAAGCTTAAACGCCACAGTCACCCCAACACTTCCAAGCACGATCATGAGCCCCGCACAAACAAACAGATAAATTGTTCCGTGATTCATGGCGCTGATTGCCCCAATGGTGCTTCCCACAACACTTGCTCTCCCCCAAGCTCCAGTGTTTGCATTGCTTGGAAAAGCCCCGAAATTTTCATAATTAACATAAGAATCATAGGCATTTCCATAATCATTCCCAAAACCTGCATAATTTCCCAAGTTTCCAACATTGTTTGCAAACCCATATTCTCCCGCATTTTTGAACTCCCCATAACCAAAGTTGATTGTCATGATCCCGACATAAAACCCAAGCACAAGAGCAAGAGCCGCCAGCCCGAAAGAAAGCAGCCCAGCCCAAAGCAGCGAACCTCTTTTTTGTTTGTTGTTGTTTTTTGCCATAAAAGCCTTTTTCTCTCCCTTGTTTGTTTACTCTTAGCATGCGGACAAAAAAAGACAAATATTCGATTTTGATCAAACACCAACCCAAAAAGAATGCCACAACTTGACAAATGTTGTTGATTTTTGTCACGGAAATTGATTGACTGCTCATACACTACAGCAAAAAGGAGATGAATTTCATGAAAATTGCAGTCATTGGAGCAAAAGGAAAACTCGGCTCAAGCATCACAAACGAACTCCACACATGCGGTCACGAGGTGATCGAAATCGACAAAATCAACCAGAGCGAACACCAAGATTGGTCAAACGCTGATGCGGCAATTGATGCGTCACATCACAAAAACACTCTGAGCGTTGCAAAGACATGCAAACGCAGCGGCATTCCACTTCTTGTGGCTTGCACTGGTCACTCGGCAAAAGAACTCTCAAAAATCAAAAAAACACTCGATTCAGTTCCTCATGAGTTCTGCCCAAACCTCTCAGCCGGCATGAACTTTGTTTTTGAAACACTCGCCCTTGTCCCTCAAGATTTTCTCATTTCTGCCACAATTTTTGAACAACATCACAAAACAAAAAAAGACACTCCAAGCGGAACAGCCAAACACCTCAAAAACATCGTCGATGAAATTTCACAAACCCCAACTGAAATTGTTTCAAGCAGATTCTCAAAAGCCTTGGGCACACACAAAATCACACTTGAATTCTTGGATGAAACTGTCACAATTGAACACAACATTCGCTCAAGAAATGCCTTTGCCATGGGCGCAGTGAAAAAAATCGAAAACCTCAAAAATTGTCAGGGAAATCTTGATGTTATGTCAGACATAACAGGACAAAATCATGAACAAAATTAGGGTTGGCATCGTGGGCTATGGCAACCTCGGACATGCCCTCGAAGAAACAATTTTGAACGAACCAAACTTGTGCCTTGTGGGCATCTTTTCAAAACGCAAAAACATCTCGTCCTCACATGGAACTCCCGTTTTTGAAAAAAATATGATTAACTATTTTGAAGGCAAAATTGATGTTCTTGCCCTCTGCTCTGGCAGCAAATCAGACATGCTTGTCGATGCTCCTGATCTTGCCCGACACTTTGACATCATCAACACCTTTGACACTCACGAACTCATCCCGCTTGAACTTGAAAAACTGAACAAAATTTCCAAACAAGCAGGAACTCTCGCAGTTGTGTCTGCAGGCTGGGATCCAGGACTCTTCTCGTGCGCAAGAGCTGTGTTTTTTTCATGCCTTGGCGTCACCCCCACTTGCTTTTGGGGCAAAGGCACAAGCCTTGGTCACTCAGAAGCCGCAAAAAGCGTTGATGGCGTTTTGGATGCTGTTTCTCTCACCATCCCAAACAAAAAAACACTCAAACTTGCAAAACGAGGACTTGCCACTGCTGCCCCCAAACACTCAAGAAAAGTTTATGTCCTTGCTGCCCCCAACGAAGACAAAAAACAAATCGAACAAAAAATCAAAAACATCAAACATTATTTTGCGGAACAACCCACAACCGTCAAATTTGTGAATAAGCGCCAGCTTGAACAAATCAAATCGTTTTCTCACGCTGGCAAAGTTGTCGCCACAAAAACCACAGAAGATGGCTTCAAATGCAACCTAACACTTGACATTTCAATGGATTCAAATCCAAGCCTCACTGCCATGATGATTGCAAGCCACCTCAGGGTCTGGCACAAACTCAAAACCAAGTTCAAAAATGGCGCACTCACCCCACTTCACATTGCCCCGCTGGACTTGCTTGAAACAGATGAAATGTCGTCAATCAAAAATTTTATGTAAGGAGAACACAAAAATTGGTCATTGCAGTTGTTGGCGCCACTGGACTTGTTGGCAACACAATCATTCAAATTCTTCATGAAAAAGGATTCCTTGAAAATAACGAACTTGTGCTTTACGCAAGCGCAAACCGCGATGGAACACAAGTGTCACACTTTGGCAAAACTTATGTCGTGCAAGAACTCAGGGATGACACAATCCGAAAAGACGCAGACTTTGCCTTGTTTTCTGCAGGTTCAACTGTCAGCCTTGAATGGGCAAAAAAGTTCGCAAAAAATGGCACTTTTGTGATCGATAACTCGAACGCCTTCAGACGCGAAACCAATGTCCCACTCGTGATTCCTGAAATAAACGCTTCAGACATAACCAAGAAAACAAAAATTGTTGCAAACCCAAATTGCTCAACAATCGCGCTTGCTCTGCCTCTCTTTGCAATTTCAAAAATGTCAAAAATTTCAAAAGTCATTGTTTCAACTTATCAAGCTGTGAGCGGTGCTGGAAACCAAGGCATAAAAGACTTCAAAAATGGCACAACTCAAAAACTTGCCCACCCAATCAAAGACAATCTCATCCCACACATAGACATTTTTCTCAAAAATGGCTTCACCCTCGAAGAAGATAAAATGCGCTTTGAAACATCAAAAATTCTCCATAACCCAAACATCTTGGTGTCCGCCACATGCGTGAGAGTCCCAGTCACCAATTGCCACTCCGAAAGCGTGAGCGTTTTTCTTGAAACAAACACCCCAATTTCACTCGTCAAAAAAGCCCTTGAGGGTCAAAAAGGCGTCACCGTCTTGGATGACACGCCAAACAATCTTTATCCCATGCCGTCACTCGCAAATGGCAAAGATGAAATTCTCGTGGGCAGACTCAGAAAAGATATGTCATGCCCAAACCTGTTCCACATGTTCATTTCAATGGACAACATCCGCAAAGGCGCAGCCCTGAACGCCGTGCAAATCATGGAATATGTCATGCAAAACATCTTGAAATGATGTTTTTGAAAAATATTGTTTTTCCTCCCTCCAAAATGAATGACAAATATTGTAAGTTATAAAAAAATTTTTTTCAAATAACAAAAAAAAGCCACATCTTTTTGATGTGACTTATTTTACCCCATCTTATTAAATTTTATTTTGCGACAAAAATGATTCCGGTTGTTCCAGGCCCACAGTGAGCAGTGATCACTGGCCCAATGTTATATCTTTCAAATTGAACCTTTCCGCCAGTTCGGGTCAAAATCTCTTTTTCAAGAATGTCTGCATCATTTTTGGCATCTGCATCAACAACATAAAAACTCCTTGAACTTTCAAGCTCAGCTTCTTTCATGAAAATTTCACCAAGGGCACTGATTGCTTTTTTGAGACCATGCACCGTTTGATGCTTCACAATTTTTCCATTCTCGTCAACTCTCAAAATTGGCTTGATGTTCAGCATGTTCCCAAACACAGCAGATGTGCTTGACACTCTTCCACCTCGCTTGAGATAAGTGAGCGAACTCACATAAAAATAAACCCTAATTTTTTCTTTGAATCTTTCAAGTTCAAAAAGCACTTCTTCGTCAGAAAGACCTTTTTCTCTTAAACGCACAGCCTCAAGGACTTGAATTCCTCCACCAAAAGAAATGTTTTTGGTGTCAAACACGGTGATCTTTCGGTCTGGATATTTTTCTCTGAGCTCACGGATTGCCATGTCCATGTAATTGAATGTTCCACTCAGCTCGTGCGAAAATGAAACATAAAAAATGTCTTCGCCAGAGGCAAGCACTGGCTCAAAATAATCCACATAGTTCTGTGGCGAAAGCGCAGATGTAGTTGGAATTGCCCCTTCCTTCATTCTTTGATAAATCCTCACAAAAGATGGATCTTTCCCATCGTCATAAAAATACTCCTCGTCATCGAGAATATAAGGCATCTGGATAAGCTTGATGCCATGCTTTTCAATTGCCGAATAATGCAACTCACAGTTTGAATCCGTAAAAAGAACACTCATAATTTTCTCCCAAAAAAAGTGCACAAATTCATTTTCGTGCACTTTCATTATATTTGATTGCATTCTTGTCATCAACCAATTTTCACAAAATTTACAAAATTTGGTTTTTTGACATAAAATGTGCAAAATTTCAACTTCCGATCAATGCCTTTTCTTTTGACTGCCTTTCGTCAAAACTTTTCACACCCAAAACACATCACTTTCTCTTTTTTCACGACTTTCAAATTTCACTGACTGGAATTGAATTTTTCATTTCTCGCCCCTGTTCCATTTCCAAAATCTCATGATAAAGCTCAACAGCTTCATTGCGCGATGAACAATAAAGCTTGAGATAATTGAGTCCGTTTCCGGTTCTTTCATTCAAAAACTGGATCATGTCCCAGTCCCCATCCACCACGTCTTGAGAAAGACGCTCTTCAACACTTGGATGAAAGATGTGATAATAAAGCTCCTTGTCCATCACAATGTTGTAGTTGTTGTCAATGCAAAACTCCTTGCCTTCCTCGTTCACAATTTCAACCCAAGAATGCAAAGTCTTTGACTTTGGCGAAAAACTCCAAACCCTGCCGGTCACACAAACGGGCTTTTCGTGTGCTGGCGCACACCTTGCAATGAAAAGCGAACGCGGATGACACCTTGAGTCTCGGTCTCTCGTGGTCAGGTCAGTAATCGATTTTTTGAAATCATAATATTCATTCAATCTCGAAAACCCAAACTCTTTCCCGTTTTTGAAACAAATCCTGCAACTTGACCTGCTTGAGTAGTCAATTGACTTGATTTTGTTCCCAAAATTGTCCAAAATCCACTTGACACCACCATCAATCTCATCATCACTCATCTCCCCATCAATCGTGAAATTGAAAGCAAAGTCCGCAAGAGCTCTTGTGCATGCATCAATTCTCACAAAACTGTTTGAAATCAAAAATTTCAATAACTCCCAAGTGTCCATTTGGTTGTTCCTGATGCGCTTTGCATCCCTGTCCCACGCATTAATCCAGTCAACAGCCCTTTGGTCAGGAACATCAAATCTTTCTTTGAACGTTGGCAGATCATTTCTTGAAACAAAATTTCCAGCTTTCAAAAACCTCATCACTTTTCCCATTCTTCGCCACCTTCACATTCTTCGCCACCTTCAGATTCAGTTTTTCTTTCTTTTGGCTTGATCAAACATTCAACACATGCAATCCCCAAAAACTCATTTCTTGAAATGAGATATAACTTGAGATAAAGTGGATCAATGCCCTCCATTTTGTCAATGAGCTTTTTGTCTTGTCTGACTCTTGCCACAGACAATGATTGAATTGGATTTGCATTAAACAGCTGATAATAATCGTTTTTTCTCAAAATCGCATTGAAATTGTGATCGATCACACATTCCTCACCGTCAACCTGAGTTTCAATCCAAGTGTGCAGCGTTTCTTGCTTTGGATGCAACACAAAAATCGTTCCAGTCACAATTTTGGCATCACCGTCAAGAAATTCTGAGATTTTCAAACAACCTCTGTGACAGTGCTGAGCTCTTTCAGTGTCTGTCAAAATTTGAACAGCATCTCCAATTTCTGGAAACTTCTCACTCAGTGTTTGAATTGTGATTGTCTTTTTTTCTCCAATAATGCTGATTTTCGCTCTGCCACGTTGACCAATACGAATCAATGGATTCACGGTTTGCAAATTGTGCTTTGCAAATTCAACGTCCCTTGAATTGTAATAGTCAATCATCGTAAATGCGTCGATAAGATCCACACATCTTTGATTGAACAAATTCAATTTCTTTCCACCAGTAAGTTTTAAAAAACGAATTTTTCTTTGCAAAGAAGCAGGCTTGTGCCCCAAATTCATCAACTCTTCAATCCAAAGCTTTGCTGGAATTTCAGACTTAACAAAACGCTCATCCAAAGTGAGCGATCCATCCAAATAAATCTGACGAATATTTCTTTTTGCCACAAGTCCACCTCCCCATAAATTCTAAATGTTCTAATATATGTTCATTATATCACATATTTTGCCAGTTTTCAATATCTATTTTCCTGAAAAAACATAAACATTTTAACTGTCAAAGTGCTCAATTGTTTCTGCGCTCTTTCAATGAAATCTTGAAAATATTCAACACCTCCTAAACACAAACAGAAATTACACATAAAAACAAAAATCACAACATTTTGCATAACATGCCTGTCATGACAACAATATGTTGTGTTCTGAAACACATATCAAAACAGCCTTGAGTAAAAAAATTTAAACAATGTTTTTTTCAAACACCAATTTCCCCCACATAAATTTAAATTGTTCAAAAGTTTGTTTGCACACTTCAAAAATCACAACTCACATGCGTTTGTTTTGTGAATTTAAAGAGAAAAAATGAGCAATAAAAAAACCAATGGCAGAGTTTTATTTCAAACTCACAATGCACGAAGCACATAGACCACTGATTTTTATACTTAATATTTTATTCAGTTTATAAAAAAATCAAGATTTTTTATAAAGCTTCTGCAATAACTAAAATAAAAAGCTCATTGATCCATTTCGCGCACAGTAATCGGGCGTTAGTTTTGGTTCAATGCTAGGAAATAAAAATATTATAATATGATGATTGTTAATTTCGCCTTTGTTTGATTGCAGCGCTAAGAAATAAGAAAAGACCAAATAAAAAAAGCACCACACACAGTAATCGGGCGTTAGTTTTAGTGCAATGCTAGGAAAAACTGACACAACACCGACTGTTACCAAACTCACACACACTCCAGACAACGCACGGTAATTCGCGTCAGTTTGTGCGAAGTACAAAGAAATAAGAAAAGCTCACATTAACCCC
>JAFTJJ010000081.1 GCA_017456465.1 Clostridia bacterium
TCTCAGATCCAATTCATCCCCAACAAAGCCTGCATCAATTGATTCAACATTGAGCTTTGCACTGGTCAAAACCACAGGCTCAGGCGGACGAGTTGCTTCAACAATAAAAATAATTCCGACAATAAGCCCCACAAGAAGCGCCACTCCTCCTGCAATGATGAAAGGCAGTTTTGGGAGCGGAAGCTTGGTCTTCATGATGCTCATGTTTTTTGTGAAATCAAGGTTCGATGTGTATGTTCCATCGTCAGGAGTGATCACCAAATCGTCGGTGACACATTTGAGATCTTTTACAGAAGGCACAACTTTTTGAGCCTCTGTCTTTTCAGCCTCAGCAAGAGCACCCTCCTTGAACTCCATTTCTCCACGCTGGTCATTGCTGCTTTGTGAGACTTGCACTTTTGCCTCAGGCTTGACTTCTGAAACAATTGGTGTTGCTTGAACTTCGGCTTTTTCTTCAGTGTTGCTTGGCGCAATCACCTCAAGGTCAATTGCATGATCGGATGCTTTCTGATCTTCTTCTGCTTGGTTGACACTTGCTTGCTGATTTGCTTCGGCTTGAGCCAAAACCTCAGATTGATTTTCAGCAGCTTGATCACCTTGAGACTCCTGCTCTGCTTTTTTTTCTTGCCTTCTTTTTGCAAGAAGCCCAGACACAAAATCCATCATGCCACCCATGTCACTGCTTTTGCGTGGTTCGTCTGTTTTGCCAGCTTGCTCAGCTTTTGTTTCCAAACTCTCAGCCTTGCGCTCTTCACCCGCAGAAACAGTTTCCCCATTCATTTCTGCCTTGATTTTTTGAAGTTCTTCAGCTGAAATTTTTGAAACAGGAGAAGAACCATTGTTTTTGTTCATGTTTTGGTTGTTGTTATCCATAAAAATTGTTCATCCTCCCGTTCACATCGCGTGCCATCTTCAAAAATCCAAGTGAAATGCATCAAACAAAAAAGATTGCGCGCGCGGTTGTGTTTATTTCATTACCACTTTAATATACCAAAAATACCCCACACGGGTCAAATAAAAAAAGCACCAAAATAAATTTGATGCTTCACAAAATTGAAATTGGATTCAAAAACTTATCTGCTGCTGCCCCATGAAGAACCATTTTCAGGTGGATAAAGACCACGCTCGATGATTTGTTTTTCAATGGCTTCCCATGTGCGATATTCATAGTCATGCTTTTGTTTTTCAGTGAAATGAGCTTCTGTCACACCAAGCTTTTCAGCCATTGCGACGAAGCAACAACAACAGTCAAGATAAGTGTGCTCCAAATATTCATTGTAAATTTCTCTTTGATGCTTTGAGGTTGCAGCATCACGCCTGTGTTGCCATTCTTGAAGTTGATCGGCCTTCATGTCAAGGAGACCGCCGACATCGTCAAGAGAAAGCCTTGCAAAATAAGCTTTTTTTGCTGCAATGCCTTTGATTGAATAAATGTAATTGAGGTGTTCGTTTGCCATAAGCCATTTCCTCCACAAAACAACGATTAAATCATTGTATGAAAATTATATACCATTCATTACTTTTTGTCAATAGGCAAAACCACACGAATGTTGGCTTTTTTCACATCAATGCTCGTTGGTGCAATTCTTGAACCTTTTGATGATCTTGTGTCTTCCAAAATGCCTTCAAACACAAGAGAACTTGCATCGTCTTCGGTCACAACCACAAGCTCATGATTGTTTGTCACTTTTCCAGAAGCCATGACACATGTGCCGTTTGATGAATCTCCCTTGAGCTCAACCACCTTGACACCTTTTCTGTATCTTGCAAGCTTGTCAACTTCGCTTGAAATAACTTTCTTTGCAAAACCTTTGTTTGTCACAACCACAAAATAGTCACTTGGACGAACCTGACAAATCGATGTGCAGAAGTCACCGTCCCCAAGCATCATTCCTTTTACGCCACCTGAAACTCTGCCTTGAAGAGGAATGTCGTCTGTTGCTGCATTAAGCCCCATTCCGTCTTTTGTCACAAACAAAATCGAAACTTCACTGTCCGCTGTCTCGTCAACTTCAACAGCAATGAGCTCGTCATCGTCTTTGAGCTTGACAGCTTGATATGTGCTCTTCAAAAGACCATATTCAGACACAGCTGTCTTCTTGATCATTCCACCCCGAGTAAAGAACAAAAGATTGGTTTCAGGAGTGAGCGATGAAAGATCAAACATTGCAATAACTTTCTCACCATCAGCTGCCCCAAATGTCTTTGCAAACTCAAGTCCCTTGTCTTTCCACTTGAAGTCGCCAAGAACGGTCGGATCAATCTTGAACGCATTTCCCTTGTTTGTGAACGCTGTCACAGTCTTGTCTGTTGTGACAGAAATCA
>JAFTJJ010000082.1 GCA_017456465.1 Clostridia bacterium
GCTCTTGTATATAATGTGTTCAAAATGAGGCAACAAAGATTGGGGAATTTAAACTGAATAGAATAAAACTTCATATAATACAAAAAAATATATAAGGCAAATAAGGAGAAACAAAGGTGGCAAAATATAAAAAATGTCCAAGATGTGAACTGAATTATATCAAAGAAGAAATTGATTATTGTGACATATGCAAGGCGGAAATGAAGCTTATTGCAGACGACAGTGAAGACGACAACATGGAACTTTGCCCTGTTTGTGGACAAAACTTTATGACAGTTGATCAAGTTATGTGTGATGTTTGTTCAAAAAAGCGCAGTCTTGATGATGTTGTTGATGAATCTGATGAATCAGATGATGAAAAAAAGTCAGTTGAAGACTGGGATACCGAATCAAAAGAACTTGACAAAAGTGAAAGTTCTCCAAGCATGGACGACATTGATGATGACATTGAAGTTGTTAATTTTTCTGATCTTGAAGAAGATGAAGACGATGATGACTATATTGATGACGATGATGACAGTGGAGTGGATCATTTTGAAGACGATGATGATTTTGATTTTTCAAAAATTGATGATGATGACTTTGAAGATGATGACGAAGAGGAAGATGATGACGACGACTTCGGTGATATTCCGCCAATGAAAAGGAAATAAATAAAAGACAGAAGAACTGAACTAATAATAAAAGTTCAGTTTTTTTTTATGCTTAAAAATTATAGTTTAAAAATTATATATATGGAAATAAATTCAAAAAAATGAAAGGAGCAAAAAAATGCGAAAAGTTGAATCAGACATCAGAGACATTATTAGTAAAATTCAAAGTCTCAAGGGGGAGAGTGTTCAAATGGAAGTGCAAAAGGGGAGAAACAGAACACTCAAGTATCAGGGGATCATTGAGAAAGTGTATCCAAGTATTTTTACTGTCAAGGTTTTTGAAACGGAAAACACATCGTCATCTATTTCATGTTCATACTCAGAAGTTCTTTGTGGGGATGTTGTGATCGAAAAAATGGGAAGTTAAAACAAAAACAGTTTTGTCATAATTCAAAAATCATTAGCGTACAATTAAGCAATGAATAATTTCAGGGGGATTTTTGGATGACAAACAATGTGCAAAGCAAATCAGTATTGATTGCAACAGCAAAAAATGAGCAAGGAAAAGAATTTAAGGTTACGGTGAAGTTGGAGGCGGAACAAGGCAAGGAAATTGCACGTGTTCATGCAGTGAAAACACGCGCAAAAATCACATCAAAAGACTTTGTTGAAAATTTGACCAAAGTTTCTGGTGGAGTTGATGTTGTGGCACTTTATGAAACTGTTGATGGTGAGTTCGCTATTGCAAAACAAGACGGTGTGTTTTCAGATGAACTTCAAACTGTTGGAACAAACAATTTGATTGTTCGAGCAATTGCAAAAGAGTATGAGGTTGTTTCATTTGATGAAAGTTCAATTGTTGTGAATGTTCTTGTGCAAACAACTGTGACAAGTATTTTGAGTGAAGAGGTGGGTAAAGAATTTGATGAGGTTGCCGGACTTGTCTTGAACAAAGAAAGTGTGACAGTTTCAAAAGTTCTCGCAACAAGCGTGGCAAGTTTTTCATGCGGATCTGAAGTTGCTGCAACTTTTTCAGATAATGCAAAAGTGGTGTTCAGGGACGCTGAAGTCATTTTGCGTTCAGCGGTTGCAAGTGTTGATGTGGTTATTCTTGAAGGAAGTGTGTTTTTCAGTGCTTTTGTTTGGGATGATGGGAAATTGCAAGAAGTTAAACATCGTGAAGATTTCAAGCAAGAAGTTGATTGTTTTGGCGCAAATCCAGGTGCTGTTGTTTCTGCATTGGCTTCAGTGAGTGATGTTATGGCTGGTGTTGCAATGAGTGAAGGTTCTGGTGTGTTGTCATTTTCAGCAGAGATTTTGAATGAACAAATTGTGTTCATGGAAGAAGAGATTGTTACAACAAGAGATGCATACTCAGTGATTGATGAAACAGTTCTTGCTCTTGAGTGCGCTGGTTTTGTTTCCACACAACAAGCAATGCACACAAGTTCAGATATTTCGCTTTCAGTGTCAACTGCAGACAGACTTGGCGTTGACGAGGTTTTGGGTGTGTTGTGTCCCACAATCTATACAAGCAAAGTTGAGATTTTGAATGGTAATGGTTTGGTTGAAGGTGTGGTTGAGCTCACTGTTTGCTATAAAAACAACATGGATGAGAACATTCAAACATTTTCGGGAAGCGTTCCATTTGTTGCTTCTTTTGAGGATTTGGATAATTTCAACACCATTGATGATTTCCGAATTGTAATTAAAAGTTTTAAACTCAAAGCCGGAGCATCAGTTGAGATTGATGCTGAATTGTTTGAAAGAGCAACAAAACAAGAACAACAGCAAATCATGTATGTTTCTGATATTGAATTTTCGCAAAAAGAAAAACAAGAAAATGCAGCAATTAAGATTTATACAGTGTCTGACGGAGATCGAATTTTTGACATTGCCAAACATCTTGGAGTGACTGTTGAAACATTGGTTGCGCAAAATCCAGAGCTTGAGAAGGGTGTTGTTGCTGGTGAGCGTGTTTTTGTTTATATTCCGCTTGTGGTAAATTTTTAATTTATTTTCCAACAAAAAGGAACAAGTTTGTGATGACTTGTTCCTTTTTTTGTGAGAATTAAAAAATGAAAGTTTATCAATAATTCAAGAAAAGACAACATAGAGGAGTGGGAAAAGATGAAAAAGTTGATTTGTGTTTTCGCTGTTATAACAAGTTTTGCGATGGTGCTTTCTGGATGTTCACACAACAATGTTAAAAATTTGGAAGTGTTGAGGTTTCACATTCGGGCGAACAGCAATTCTTCTCGTGATCAATACATAAAATACTTGATTAAGGACAAAATTGTGGAGCTCATGAGCCCCATGCTGGACAAGGTTGAGAGTTTTGAAGATGCAAAGAATTTGGCGAACAAATCGGCCAATGTGATTGAAGAGTATGCAAATCATTTGCTTCGAGTTCGAGGATTTGAGTATGGCGCGAAAGTGTCAATTGGTGAGAATTATTTTGATGAACGAGAGATTGATGGTGTGACTTTTGAAAGTGGATTTTATGAGAGTATGATTGTTGAACTGGGGGATGGGCTTGGAAACAACTGGTGGGGTTTGATTTTTCCCAACTTTTCATACATTCCCCAAAGTGTGAAAAATGGCGAAGAAATACTCTATAAATCAAAAATTGTTGAAATTTATAATAGTTTAATCTAAAAATAGGAAAAATTCGACATTTATTATTTACAAAAAGATGAAAATATGTTACACTCGATTTTGAAATGAAGGGGTGCAATGGCGATATGGATTTATTTGGAATAGATTTCACAGAAGCAGAACTTTATAAACTTAATATTCATGAATTGAGGGACATTGCAAGACAGATTGGGGTTTCAAGTCCAACAACAAGGAAAAAAGAAGAACTTGTGAAAATGACTCTTCAAGTTGTTTATGGTGAAGCTCCTGCGAAAGTTCAAAAGTCTGGGGCAGGAAGACCTGTTCGGAACAAACAAAAACCATCTCGAATAATTTATGATATTAACAGTCAAAACGAGATTTGTCTTGGTCATCCTGACAACA